>JAJRAL010000091.1 GCA_028679935.1 Methanomassiliicoccales archaeon
GAGGCTAGTCTCTTCCTCGCGTACGGCACTAGGCCGCCGGCGTCGAGTATGTCGCGCAGGAAGGCCGGGAGGGGCTTGAACCTCAGCTCTCTGCCCGCCGAGATTCGGATCGTTCCCTTCTCGGTGTCGATCTCGACCGACTCGCCCTGGGCCACTTCCTCCGCCGCCTCGGGGCAGACGATGACCGGGAGACCGACGTTGATCGCATTCCGGTAGAAGATGCGGGCGAAGCTTCCCGCGACGACTGCGGACACACCCGCGGCCTTCAGCGCCGATGGCGCCTGCTCGCGGCTCGAGCCGCAGCCGAAGTTCCGTCCCGCTACGATCACATCGCCTGGCTGCAGATTCCTCACGAAGGACGGGTCTGCATCCTCCATCACGTGCTTGGCCAGATTCTGGATATTGTAGTCATCGAGATAGCGACCAGGGATTATCAGATCGGTGTTGATGTGGTCCCCGAACTTCCACACCCGACCGCGGATCACCCGATCACCTCTCTTGGATCGGCTATCTCTCCCTTCAGAGCGCTCGCGGCTACCGTCGCTGGGCTCGCCAGATATACCTCGGCGTCGGGCGAACCCATCCTCCCGCGGAAGTTGCGGTTCGTCGTCGCGATACATCTCTCGCCCGCAGCCAGAAGACCCTCGTGCGCACCGAGGCATGGGCCGCATCCCGGGTTCAGGACGATCGCCCCCGAGCGCATGAGCGATGCAAGTATGCCGTTCGCCGAGGCCTCGATGTACACGTCCCGCGAGGCCGGCGCGACGATGAGCCGGACGTTCCTGGGCACGCGCTTGCCGCGCAGGATCGCCTCCGCCACGAGCAGGTCCTCGAGGCGGCCGTTCGTGCACGACCCGAGGACGGCCTGGTCGATCTTGATCCCCAGCGCCTTGTCGATGGGAACGACGTTGTCAACGGAGTAGGGTCTCGCGACCTGTGGTGCCAGATCGCCCATTTCATATCTCCTCGTCTCCTTCAGCGTTGCCTTGGGATCGCTGAGGACCGGTCTCCATTCCTTCTTCGTCCTGGTGGAAAGGTATTCCTCGGTCTTGCAGTCGGGAAAGCAGACGCCCGCCTTGGCGCCCATCTCGACGCTCATGTTGGAAAGGACCATCCGCCCGGCGACCGAGAGCCTGTCGACGACCTCGCCGGTGAACTCGACGCAGGCGTAGTCCGCCCCGTCCGCCCCGACGTCGCCGATGATGCGGAGGATCGCGTCCTTGGCACTCACGCCCTTGGGAAGCTTGCCCTCGAGGACGAACCTGATCGTCTCCGGGACCTTCAGCCAGAGCTCGCCGAGCGCCCAGACCGCGGCCATCTCCGTCGCCCCTATCCCAGTGGCGAACGCCCCGAGCGCGCCGTACGTGACCGTGTGCGAATCGGTACCGACCGCCAGCATGCCGGGCAGCACGTGACCTTTCGACGGCAGGACCTCGTGGCAGACACCCTCGCCGGCATCGTAGAAGGTCGGAATCTCCATCTGACCGACGAACTCCCTCACCTGCTTGTGCGCCTCGGCCGCCTTGACCGTCGGCGCCGGGACGCGGTGATCGAACAGGATGACCAGCTTCTCCGGCTCCAGGATCCGCTTCGCCCCCATCTCCTTGAAGGCCTTGAGGACCAGCGCGGTGTTCTCGTGGGACATCGCCAGGTCGACCTTCGCTGTGACTATGTCGCCTGCACTAGCGTCGCTGCCTGAGGCGCGGGTCAATACCTTCTCGGCGAATGTCTTGGGAGCCATTACAGACGTGCAACCGGATGTCCGCTAATAATCGTGTCGGAAAACGCCCGCTCACCCACCAATATGCCGAGGTCTGGTAGACGTGAGGGCTTCAGATTGCCAACCCGAACCATCTGGCCTCCTCTCGATCGAAGTAGTAGTGCGAGTCGGTGCAGAGCGTCGCCAGGAAAAGAGGTATGCTGAGCACCGAGACGTGGGGAACCCCGAACGCGAAGGCCCCGAGCAAAAGCATGATCGGACCACTGATCGCGACAGGCAGAACGACGTACCGATGACGCCTGCCCTCCCGTCCCCATCTCCTGAGGAGGGCTTGGGAAGGGGCCCGATCGGAGAGCGTGGCGAAGGCAATAGACGAGGACAGCATCGTCGCGCTGTCGAGAGCCAGGCGCGGATCTCCGAACGGCCTTGCCCGGTCCAGGCATGCTCTGACGTAATGAGGAGAGGCGATCGCCGAATCCATCCCCATCGCCGCGGCGCCCTCGTCGACGGCGAGCCGCGCGATGCCGCGTTCGGCACCATCGTGCCTGAGCATGAACGGACCGGTCCTCACGTGCATGTCCTGGACGTAGTGCAGCGCCCTGCCCAGACACCACACCGCGTCCTCCTTCCGGCCTTCGAGTCGGGCCTTCCTCGCCTTCCACAACAGCCTCATCAGCTCTGGCCTCGAGGGGTCATGATGGCGAACGCGGACCCTTTCGTCGCCGCCTTTCCCGTCCTTCGACATGTGCAGCGCGTTACGGTCGGGATCGAGGGACGCCTCCACAAAGAGCTCCTTGAGATCACTGGGCATGCCGAGAACGCCGGCGACGCAGTGCGCGATCTCAGCATGACTGCTCCACTTCATCCCATCCCAGGTTCGATTCTCCACCGCTTATTTAAATGGCTGGAGGGGCGGGCCGAAACTGCCTAGTAAGGCGACGAACGGCGGCACGAAGGACATTGGTAGGGGATGTTCGTCCTGAGCGACTTCTCCATGCCTTGAAGGATGTCCTTGGTCTGCCGGTTCTTCCGCGACTCAACTGCCATGATCTCGGCCAAGCTGCCGAACTCGATCTTCGTCTCGACGAGGGGCAAGAACCTCTTCTCGTCTGGCTTCGCGGTCGTCATCGCTCTCTTGAACAGCCGCCTCAGCTCCTGCCTCAATGGGGCGACCCCTCCCTGGATCGCCTTCTCTGTCATTTCCCTCAAAGAATCCTCATCCTCATCCAGCTTCACGTCGCTCCTCAGCAGGGAGAGGAGGAACGCGGTGATCGCCATGTCCGAGCGCACGCACTCCTGCTCGTCCACCGCCTTCAGCTCGACGCAGCAGCGGGAAGGACGGACGATGACGCCGCGCGAGTCGACCCACTCCTGGCACAACCGTCCCCCGCCGTGCTCTCGGAGCGCCTTGTAGATGTCCTCCTGGACGTGCCGATGGTGCTCCGCGGACATCAGCCGCTCAGGGATGACGCCGTGCGCTACGATCGGCAGCTGCTTCTGGTTCTCCCGATAGTAGAGAAGGCGGTTGTCCATCGTTCCTGTCAGCTCGCCCTCGACGAAGGGGGACGAGGCGGACACCGCCACCAGATAGGGAATCAGGGAGCGCATGCGGTTGTAGATCGCGACCATGTCATCGGAATCCTTGTAGGGGATGTTGACCTGCAGCGCCTGGATGTTGAGCCATCCATGCTGCCTGATGTTGAACAGGCAGTCGTAGACCTCGTAGATATCCTTGTCCTCGTGGTCCCAGACGCGCGCATCCTCGAGGCGCAGCAGCGGATGCATGCCGAGCCCGAGAAGACGGTACTTGCCCTCGGTCCTAGCGAAGAAGCCCCGCAGCCCGGATGCCAGGGCAGCCTCGAGACCCAAGAGGTCCTGGGCCGGCACGGCCGGGGTGAACTCGATGACGTGCTTCTGCAGCTCCTTCGACAGGTGAACCGGGCCGAAGGGCACCTCGTTCTCGAGCCTGCCCGCCACCTCCTGAATGATCTGGTCCGCGATGGGTAGGGGGGTGAAGTCCGCGTCGTTGATCGAGTACTCGTGCTCCGTTCCGATCGTCATGCGCTCGCCCAGATGCAATTCCTAGCATTACTCCCTGTCGGTTGTAGTCCTAAGAGCCTCCGAGCCTAGTCCCCTAGTAGTCGCGAGATTACGCTCGAGAACACATCGGGATAGACGCGTTCCTCGCCGTGCTCCAGGGAAGGATTGTCGTTGACCTCGATGACGAGCGCCTCGCCGTCCCTCTGCTTGATGTCCACGCTATACAACCCATCCCCGATTGCGCCGGCCGCCTCAGTCGCCAGACCGAGCACCACCTCTGGCACGTCGTCCTCCCGGACCACCTCGACCCCGTAGTAGGGTATCTCCTCCTCTTCGGTCGGCACCACCTCCACCAGGTTCAGCGGAACATAGCGGCTGGCGAACAGAACCCTCCCGTCAAGCACCCCGATGCGCCAGTCATTCTGGCTCTCGACATACTCCTGGGCCACGACCAGATGCGACATCCTCAGATACGCCGACGCGGTGTGCGCCAGTTCCTCCGCGTCATGCACGACCTTCACCCGGGTGGAGAGCGAGGTCGACGGCTCCTTGAGAACGACCGGGAACCCGACTCCGCTGCCCAACGACTCAGCGCTCTCGTAGCTCCCCTTCTCCAGGTACCAGGTCTTCGGCGTGGCCACCCCCGCCACCTGGAGGTGGAGGTACATGTTGACCTTGTCGGAGCAGATCCGGATGGAACGGCTGCTGTCCAGAACAGGTATGCCGTGCAGCTCCGCATACCTCGCCGCGACGTAGGTCACATTCAGCGGGTCGGTCCGGCTACGGATCAGGAGGGCGTTGGTCTTGGCGATCTTCCTCATCTCGACGGGGAAGATGAAGTACGAGCGGTGACCGAGCGCTTCGGCGGCGTCGCGGAAGCTCATCACGGACCCGAGCTTCTTCGAGTCGCCGAGCGTCTGCCTGTCGACGAACAGCCCCAGCGTGCCCATCTACGTACCCTCGTCGCGCATCGGACCAGAAGCTCTGACTAGCGAGACCGCTTTCATTTCTAGAGACACTCGTTGAGCGAACGGAGAAGACCAGACGCTTCCGTGCTACTTATTGGTTGCCGAATCGCGGGGAATTTCACGCGACCATCGCCCCCGGCACCTCGGTGCTCTTGGCAAGGACTATTTTTAAGAGCAGAGAATCGCGTTATCTGGGGCGGTGGAGTAATGGCTGCACCTGCTGGTAGGAGAAGGAACCTGAACGCCCTGACCATGGGGTTCATGTTCATTGCCCTCGCGTTCTCGATCCTCGTCGCTGTCGCGGTGAACAAGATCTGGTACATCATCCCGGTCTTCATCCTGCTCGTCGGATGCTACGTGACCTTCCTTGGCACGCTCCCCCGGCAGATGGTGCGGGGATCACCGTCTGCAAGGGTCTACCTCATAAGCTGGGGAGTCATACTGATCGCCGTCGGAGCGCTCATAATCATCAACGATCTCTTCCCGAACAACGTCGCGCTCCTGGTCGCCGTGTTCCTGATACTGATCGGTCTCGGGGCCGTGACCGCCTACGTGGTCAGCCCAAGAAGGTTGCGCAGGAGCTAGGCGGCAAGCCGATAGCTAGTTAGGCGGGTTCCTGCAATCATCGGGAACATAGGTGAACAGGAATGCACCCCATCACAGAAGGGAACCTGCACAACGCGTTCTCGGGCGAGTCGATGGCGCACATGCGCTACAAGGTGTACGCGAAGGTCGCCGAGAAGGAAGGACTAGTCCAGGTTGCCAGATTGTTCAGCGCAATCGCGTTCGCCGAGCAGATCCACGCGACGAACCACCTGAGCAGGATGCCGATAGCTCCAGGGCACGCTCTCGGTGAGGCACCGTTCGGGATTGGCAACACCTCGAAGAACCTGCAGTTCGGCATCGACGGCGAAACGTTCGAGATCGAGGAGATGTACCCGACCTACCGAGAGACGGCCAAGATGCAGGGCGAGAAGTCCGCCTTCATCTCTTTCGACTACGCCTGGAACACCGAGAAGATCCATCAGAAGATGTTCATGGAGGCGAAGTCGATGGTCGACTCGGGGAAGGACTGGAAGCCGTCCAAGGTCCA
>JAJRAL010000016.1 GCA_028679935.1 Methanomassiliicoccales archaeon
CGACCCACTGGACCTACCCCCACCGACTAGCCGCCCCCCATCTTCTCATGATGTACATGTGTGTTCATCATTAGCCATAAATGCTATATATGCCTCAGCAGTTATCGTGGTCCCATGAAGCCACAGGAGTCTGACATCAGGGTCACGCTCGGCATCGAGGACATACCGAGGAAATGGTACAACATCGCCGCGGATCTGCCCGAGAAACTGCCCCCTCCGCTCCATCCAGGGACAAAGGAACCGGCGAAGTTCGAGGACTTCAGGGCGATCTTCCCCGACGAGATAATCCGACAGGAGATGTCGGAGGAGAGGTACATCGACATCCCGGACGAGGTCCGGGACGCTCTGGTCATGCTCAACCGGCCCAGTCCACTCGTGAGGGCGGTCAGGCTCGAGAAGGCATTGAACACCCCGGCGAAGATCTACTTCAAACGGGAAGACCTCAGCCCCGCGGGCAGCCACAAGCCCAACACCGCTATTGCGCAGGTATATTACAACAAGAAGGCGGGGATCGAGAACCTTACAACCGAGACAGGCGCGGGCCAATGGGGATCGGCCTTGGCCCTGGCGTGCAGCCTTTTCAACCTGAACTGCACCGTGTTCATGGTCCGCGTGAGTTATGACCAGAAGCCCTACCGCCGCTACGTCATGGAGACCTACGGCGCGAAGGTCCATCCCTCCCCCAGCCCCCTCACCGACTTCGGCAAGAAGTTGCTGGCGGAGAACCCGAACAACACGGGCTCGCTCGGCATCGCGATCAGCGAGGCAATCGAGACCTGCGTCAAGGGGCAGAATACGAAGTACGCGATCGGCAGCGTGGCGAACCACGTCATGCTCCACCAGACCGTTATCGGGCAAGAGGTCGTGAAGCAGCTGGAGATGATCGACACCGTTCCCGACTACATGATTGGCTGCGTCGGGGGCGGGAGCAACTTCGCTGGCTTCTCATTCCCGATGATCGGGCTGAAGATCAAGGGGAAGATTCACACGGAGTTCATCGCCGCCGAGCCGGTGGCTGTCCCGTCGCTTACCAAGGGCGAGTATCGCTACGACTTCGGCGACACCGCTGAGATGACGCCGTTGTTCAAGATGTACACCCTTGGGCACAACTTCATGCCCTCGCCGATCCACGCCGGCGGGCTGAGATACCATGGCATGGCTCCGACCATCAGCCTGGCGACGAAGCTCGGGCTGATCAAGCCTATGGCCGTCGACCAGAAGGAGACGTTCTCGGCCGGGATAATGTTCGCCAGGACAGAGGGCATCATCCCAGCGCCGGAGAGCACCCACGCCATCCGTGCCGCCATCGACCTGGCGCTGAAGGCGAAGAAGGACAACGAAAAGAAGATCATCGTCTTCAACCTCTCGGGCCACGGCCTCCTGGACATGTCCGGGTACGCCTCCTACCTGAGCGGCAAGATGAACGGCGACAAGAACTGAGCGACCCCTGCCGCGGCCCATCTCCCCCTTTCCCCTATTCCTTTCGCGGTCGCGGCGGGAAAACCAATTATCCTCCAATCAGATTGCCTGAGCGAGCGATCAGATGAGCCACTGCATCATCGTGCACGGAGGGGCCTGGACTATGCCCAAGCCGGTATTGGAGGACCATCTAGACGGTTGTCGAAAGGGCGCCGAGGTCGGGAACGATGTCCTCACGGCCAAAGGCTCGGCCCTCGACGCGGTCGAGGCCGCGGTCAGGTACATGGAAGAGGACCCCGTCTTCAACGCCGGCCGCGGCGCGCACATGAACGCAAAGGGCGAGGTCGAGCTCGACGCGATGATCATGGAAGGCGGTTCGCTGCGCTTCGGCTCGGTCGCCTCGGTCCGGCACGTCCTGCATCCAGTCAGCCTTGCTAGGCAGGTTATGGAGCGCACGGAGCACTGCATGCTCGTCGCGGACGGCGCCGAGAGCTTCGCCCGCGACATCGGCTTCCCCCTGGTGAGGAACGAGGACTTGCTGGTTGGACCGGAGGTCGAGAGGTGGAGGGAGATCCAGGCGCGAGAGGGATTCCAATCGAAGGAGGTCTTCGAGCGGAACGAGGGAGACTCCAAGTTCGGTACGGTGGGGGCCGTCGCGCTCGACGACCTGGGTCACATCGCCGCCGCCACGTCCACAGGTGGAACGCCTAGCAAGATGCCGGGCAGGGTCGGTGACAGCCCTTTGGTGGGATCGGGCTGCTACGCGGACGACAGATCTGGCGGGGTCTCGGCGACTGGCTGGGGCGAATCGATCATGAAGGTGTGCCTCGCAAGGAAGGTCTGCGAGGGCATCGAGCGCGGCGAGGACGCGAGGTCCGCATCCGACGCGGCCATCCGGCACCTCGGGGAGCGGGTCAGCGGGCTCGGAGGGGTCATCACCATCGACCACGAGTGCCGCATGGCCTTCTCGTTCAACACTCCACGCATGGCGGTGGCGATGGTCGACCGGAAGGGGAAGAGATCGTCTTTCATCTGATGCGCCGCCTCGACCCACTGGCCTGGGGCTATCAACCATGCTGGATAGCGTGGAAAGTATTAAGCACAAGACAAGCGCTCCATTTGGTCGCACAGCGATGGCTATGCGAGTGTGCCCAGAATGATTGCCGACCCCGAGTTGTCAACCGGAAGATACGCCACGGTGACCATCGGCGCCGGCGCCAGGGCGATCGCGCTAGACTTCGGGCGCACCTATCTTGTCGTCGAACAGAGGGTCGACAAAGCCTTCAGGATCGCCGATGACTTCGTCCGGAACGGCAGCGGCGTGCTCTGCATCTCCAGGCTTCACCCCGACATGGTCCGGGAACGACTGCCGACCGTCAACGTCTCGAACATCTGGCTCAGCGAGCGCCCGGGGCCGCAGAACCTCGCACCGGGGGAACTGACGAAACTGGTGCAGAAGGTTATGGATTTCACAAAGGAGAACGAGCGCTCGATCGTCCTCATCGACGGCATCGAGTACCTCTCGCTCTACAGCGACTTCCACAAGCTCCAGATGTTCTTCGAGCAGCTGAACGACATAATGATGGAGACGGGGTCGATCCTTCTCGTCGCGATGGATCCTAGACTGTTTGACCCGCGCTCATTGGCTCGCTTGAGACGGTTTGCTGAGGTTGTGAGCTGAAGGCCGGGGACATCTCCTCGGGGGTCAGCCGGGGGAACTCCGCATAGAGGCGGTCCAGCTCACGTGGCTCGAACGTCAACGGGTCGATCGAGACGAGCATCTCCGCGCCGACCCTTGCCAGCGATGCCTCGATCTCCTTGAGGAACGCCAGCACCTTGTTCATTTCGTTGTACAACAGGATGTACTCCAGCCCGTCCAGGAAGACGACGGCGTCCTCCACGAGCGAGCCGACGATGGCCTTGGACACGGAACCGAGGACCTTCGGCGAGAGCACGTCCTTCCCCTTGCAGCTGCTCAGCCAGTAACACCTTGCCTTGGGCAAGTCGAACTTCTGCTCGACATACTCAGGGTGAAGGCGGCTGACGCACACGCCCTGCCTGCCTGACTTGAGGATGCTGGAATACACCTGGAAGCCTTTCCTCGGGTATCCCTCCATCAACAGCGAGATCCTTCGACCATTCTTAATCGTGGTTGCTGCCTCCTTGCGCTTGACTCAGAATCGAGCGCCCTTGGGGATATTTAAAGCCGATTTGAGCTTGCTACTTTTCGGGGCAGAATCTTTTTTTCTTGGGACTGTGAATCAGGCGCGTGAAGAGGACCTCGAGGATCAACCTGCTGAGCCAACAGGAGAAGGTCCTGCTTCACCTGGTGAACTATCAGAGGTACAGCCTGGACGCCGACGTTCCGAAGGAGGTCACCCAGGACGGCATCGGCGCCGGGGTCGGCATCGGGCGCAACAACGTCAACAAGCTCGTCTCGGCGCTCATCGACCTCGGATACGTCGAGGTCCTAGAGAGCAGGCACGTCAAGGGGCTGCCGAATGTTCGCAAGGTCTACTTTCTCACCCAGAAGGGATTCGAAGAGGCCCTCGCGCTGAAGAAGAGCATCGAGCCCCTCATCATCCGAGCCAGGAACATGGAAGGCAAAGAGGTGAGGATCGAGCTGGGAAGGCTAGGCTCTCTTCTCCCGAACAAGTACACGCTCGTCGAACTGGCGAATGCGGTGGAACGGGGGAGGTTCGACGCGATCTCGTTCCACGAGGCCAGGGTCAAGGAGGAGCGGCGGTTCGTCGACTACACCGACCGCAAGCCGACGGTGCGCGCCTTCTTCGGACGAAGGGATGAGCTAAAGAGGCTCAACGACCTGACCGATTCGCCGACCTGCCGCCTCATCGTCGTCCAAGGGATCGCCGGCATCGGCAAGACGACCCTCCTAGCGAAATTCGCCCAGGACCGGAGGGAGAAGAGCAACATCTTCTGGTTCCGCATACACGAATGGGTCAACCTCAAGGGCCTCCTCAGGCCGGTGGCGGAGTTCCTCTCGGAGATGAGGAAGAAAGGACTGGAAGGATACCTTGCCCAGACGGAGACTCCGACCATAGGTGAGGTAACGCACCTGCTGGAGACAGAGCTGAAGGACACGTCGGCGGTGCTCATCCTCGATGACCTGCAGAAGGCGGACCGGTCCCTGACCGACCTCCTGGCGGCGCTTGTCGTGACCTTCGAGAACAACCCCGCCCTCAAGATCATCTGCACGACTCGCGAGGCGGTCACGTTCTACAAGCGCAGCGCGGTCGTGAACGGCGTCGTCCAGGAGATCATCCTTGAGGGCTTGGACCGCGAAAGCAGCCTGCAGCTCATGCGCAGCCGATCCCTGCCTGAGGAGTCGCTGGACAAGATCTTCCGGGTGACCAACGGCCACCCGTTCTTCATGGAGCTGGTCGAGGATCCCAGCCAGGCGCTCGGAAAGAACATGCGGATGTTCATCGAGCAGGAGGTATACTCGAACCTGGAGATATCGGAGAAGCGGATCCTCGAAATCGCATCCGTCTTCCGCTACCCGGTGCCGACCGACTCGTTCTTCACCATGGAGGAGGAGATAGCGAGGCAGGAGGGTAGAGTGCGCAAGGACCGGTCGTACGGCGACTACATGGTCGACTACGACACCATCGAGGCGCTGATCCGCAAGTCCCTCCTTAGCGAGAACCTCGGGCGCATGGTCGGGGTCCACGATGTCATGCGCGAGTTCTTCTACAGCCGGCTCTCCCCGCGCCAGAGGGCGACGTACCATCGTGCCGCCTCCAAGTACTACCTGAGCGACGAGAGCGCACCGTCGAAGGTCGAGGCGCTCTACCACTGCATGATGGCCGGGGAGTTCGAGAGCGCGATGGGGATAGCGGCGGCGAACGGCCGGGAGATCGTCTCCCGAGGCTATGCGAACCTCCTCTCGCCTCTACTCGCGGGGCTCCTCAAGAAGGACGTCGGGGGACGGGGGGAGAGGCTCGAGGTGCTCCTATTGCGGGCGGAGATACTCGACATCGAGGGAGAGTGGCTAGAGTCGCTGAAGCTGTACACCGAGCTGCTGGAAAAGACCTCGCCTGATAGGGACAGGAGGCTGATGGCGGAGATTTACCGGCGTCTCGGCGTGCTGCACCTGAGGCGCTTCGAGT
This sequence comes from Methanomassiliicoccales archaeon, assembly GCA_028679935.1. The sequence continues at coordinate 5,550 of JAJRAL010000016.1, forward strand.
ATGAGGAGGCGGATGCGTTCCTGGACCAGAGCCTCGAAACGGCTGAGATGATGGGGGACTCTCACACCCTGACGCTGGTCCACTACGACAAAGGAGGCCTCGCCGAGCGGGAGGGGTACTACCAGGAAGCGATCATCCACTTCACGAAGGCAGAGGAACTGGCCAGGTCGATTGGCGACGACATCGGCCGGGGCAAGGCGCTGTACGGCATCGGCAGGACCTACGGCCAGCTCAGGGACCTAGAGAAGTCGACGAAGAGCAAGAGGGAGGCGTTGGACGTGCTCGAACGCACCGGGGACAGCGACGAGATCGCCAAGGTCTGCGCGTCCCTCGGCAACGATCTCAGGGACCTAGGCGACGCGCAAGGCGCCGTCGCCTATCTCGAGAAAGCGGTCGAACTGGCCAATTCAGTGGGGGACCTCTCGACCCTCTGCTACGCGCTATCGAACCTCGCGGCCTCGTACATCGATGTCGGTGAGCTGGACAAGGCTGATTCCGCCCTGAATGAAGCGAACCTGATAGCAACGAGACTCGAGGACCGCTTCATCATCGCCGCGTCCCACCTGAACCGCGGCTACCTCTACAACAAGCAGAGGAACTGGGAGTGGGCGAAGATGGAGTTCGCGGCGAGTCTCGAGACGCTCAAGGCAGCGAACTCGCCCCTCAGGTTATGCCATTGGATGTGCGAGATCGGCAAGGTATACTGCGAGAACTCCGACCCTAGCGGCGCGCGGGAGCTTTTCGAGGGTGCGATGGCGATCGCAGCCGCCACCGGGCACGAGGGGCTGATCAGGGACGTCGACGAGATGAGACGCGCCGCCAAAGTCAAGTGATAAGGAAGAAGAGGTTTGGGAAAGGGTTTGGCAGGGAAGACCAGAAGGTCTTGGTAAGGGCCCGGTCCAGGAACTCATACTTGGGGGTCAAGCCCTGGACAAGAATCGGGCCGGTACCTGGTAGTTCAGTGAGGATCCATGCCCGGTATGTTGTGCGGATCCATTCCTGGGATGTTGTGTGGGTCCATGCCAGGTATGTTGTGAGGATCCATTCCGGGGATGTTGTGCGGATCCATTCCTGGGATGTTGTGTGGGTCCATGCCAGGTATGTTGTGAGGATCCATTCCGGGGATGTTCAGATTTGCTGATACGGCACCTGTGCTAACGACTGCGAGCCCTAGTGCGGCGGACATGAACAGGAACGCCGCCGCTACTGTCACCAACTTGCGATTCATGGGGTCACCCTTGGTTCTTAGATGGCCCCCCGTTCCCCTTTGAAGATATAAAATACGTATTTGAGATTGCTACACATAGTATTTAATATAAGTTCTCAGAACCCAACTGTCTGGCTCATCGCGCGCGAACACGGAATTTTGGGTACGGGTTCCTGGCAGAAAGCCTCATTTTCCGCCCTCGTAATACCTGGCACGCCTATGTCCGAGAACGGCTCGATCAAGGCGGTGGTCTTCGACCTCGATAACACGCTCGTCGAGAGCGCGATCAACTTCCGAGAGATGAGGCGGCGCATCGTCCGCGAACTGGAGCTCTCCGGCGCAACGAGGGAGGTCGTGGACGAGGAGCGGACCGTCCTCTCGAATATTAGGGCAGGCAGGGATTACATCTCTCGGCTGAGGGACGAGAGGTACGTGCGGGACCTCGATCTGAGGCTTGGCGGGATATTGACTGACTGCGAGCTCTCGACTGTTCCCACGGTGAGGGCGATAGACGGCGCGAGGCAGACGGTGTGCGATCTGAAGGTCCGCGGATACGCGGTCGGCATCCTCACCAGAGGCTCGCGGGTGTACGCAGAAGCGGTCTTGGCCAAGACCGAGCTCTCCGATCTCATCCGTGAGACTGTCTGTCGGGACGACTACCCCCTCGAGGAGGCGAAGCCCAATCCCATCGCCATGGAAAGGATAACGTCTAGGCTCGGCACGGTCCCGGGCTCATCGGTGTACGTCGGCGACCATCCGATAGATTACGAGTGCGCAAGGGCCTCAGGCAGCAGATTCATCGGCTTGCTGAGCGGAGCCACGACCGAGGAGAAGTGGATGGAGCTGGGATGCGATTTCGTGAAGAGCGCGGCCCAGGTACCTGACGCAGTCGAAGCGATGAGGCGCGGTTGACGGAGAGTCCTTATCTCCCTTTGTGTCGCTCCGCATCATCATGGCGAAGTCCGTCGTTTCCGAGAACGCTCCTAGGCCTGTTGGCCCGTATTCGCAAGCGATCGTCACCAATGGATTCGTTTTCTGTTCCGGCCAGATCGGGATCGACCCGGCGATAGGCAAGCTAGTGCCGGGAGGCTCGGCCGATGAGGCGAGGCAGTGCCTGCGCAACCTGTCGCACGTCCTCGCAACGGCGGGACTCTCGTTCAAGGATGTGGTCAGGACAACCGTCTTCGTGACGGACCTCTCGGGCTTCAAGGAAATCAACGAAGCATACGGCTCCTTCCTCTCCGAGCCGTTCCCCGCGAGGACGACCGTCCAGGTCGCGGCCCTTCCGCTGGGGGCGAAGGTCGAGATAGACGCGATAGCGGAGATGCGTGGGCACTAGGCATCGCCTCTGTCGATTGGCCCCGTTCCGACCTCCACCATTTTCGGACGGTCTGCGATCTACAGCGTCATGGGACGTGCCAGATGGGCGTAGGCTGGAACATAACGTACTTCTAGATTGTCCTGCAATAGGCGGTCGATGGCCGAAGGAGAAGAGTCGGGCCAGAAGGCGAGGTCGCACTCGGACAAGCGGACGACCTCGTTCGGTCTCACCGGGATGACCTGCGCGACCTGCGCCGAGACTATCCAGCGCAGCCTCTCCGACGTGATGGGGGTCGACCAGGCGGGGGTCAACTTCGCGACCGAGAGGGCGACGGTCACCTATGATCCGAACAAGGTCGGCATCGAGAAGCTCACCCAGGCGGTCAAGGAGGTGGGGTACGGGGTCATCGTCAACGACGCGACGATCTCGGTCGGAGGGATGACCTGCGCCACCTGCGTCGAGACGATCGAGACGGCCCTGATGGAGCTCGACGGGGTGCAGTCCGCCTCGGCGAACCTCGCCACGGAGAAGGTGCGGGTCGTCTACGACCCGTCAAGGGTCAGGATCGCTGACATCAAGCGCAAGATCCGCGAGGTCGGCTACGACGTGCTCGAGGCGGAGACGAGGGACGCGGAGAAGGAGGCGAGGCAGAAGGAGATGCTGCGCCAGAGGCGCCTCCTGATCTTCGCCGCGACGCTCTCCGTGCCGACGCTCGCCCTCTCGCTGCTCATGGCCTTCACCTCCCTCGGGCAGATGGACTTCTTCGTCTCCTACGGCAACTTCATCCTGTTCCTTCTCGCGACCCCGGTCCAGTTCATCGCCGGCTACCACTTCTACGTCAGCGCCTGGATAGCGCTGAAGAACCGTTCGGCGACGATGGACACCCTGATCGCGGTCGGCACCTCGGCGGCCTACATCTACTCCCTGGCCGTCGTGTTCGCACCGGGCGCGGTCGCCTTTCATGAGACGTACTTCGACACCGCCGCGATGATCATCACCCTGATCCTCTTCGGCAAGTACCTCGAGGCGAAGGCGAAGGGCTCGACCTCGGAGGCGATCAGGAAGCTCATCGACCTGCAGGCGAAGACGGCGCGAGTGGTGCGCGAAGGCAATGAGGTCGAGGTCCCGGTCGACGAGGTAGACGTGGGCGAGATCTTCGTCGTCAGGCCAGGCGAGAAGATCCCGACAGACGGCGTCGTCATCGAAGGCAGCTCGGCCGTCGACGAGTCGATGCTGACCGGGGAGAGCATCCCGGTCGAAAAGGGCGTCGACTCGGAGGTCATCGGTGGCTCCCTCAACAAGAACGGGCTGCTAAAGGCGAGGGCGAGCCGTGTCGGGGCGGACACCGCCCTGGCCCAAATCGTGAGACTGGTCGAGGAGGCGCAGAGCGGAAAGGCGCCTGTCCAGAGGCTCGCGGACCGCGTGGCCGGCGTGTTCGTGCCGGCGGTCATCGGCATCGCGATCGCCACCTTCCTCGTCTGGTACTTCTTCGCCTACGACCAGTTCGCCATCGCCGCGCCGAGGTTCATCTTCTCCCTGACCGCGTTCATCTCCGTGCTCGTCATCGCCTGCCCCTGCGCCCTCGGGCTCGCCACGCCGACGGCGATAATGGTCGGGACCGGGAGGGGGGCGGAGAACGGCATATTGGTCAAGAGCGGTGAGGCGCTAGAGGTCGCCGGCAACATCCAGACCGTCGTCTTCGACAAGACTGGCACGCTGACGAAAGGCATGCCGGAGGTCACGGACGTCTTCGCGTTCGGCCTGCCCGAGGACGACGTCATCAGGTTCGCCAGCATCGCCGAGAAGGGCTCGGAGCATCCCCTTGGCCAGGCGATCATGAGGAAGGCCGGCTCGAAGGGAATGGACGTTCCCGACGCGGCGACGTTCGAGGGCCTTCCGGGGTTGGGCGTCAGGGCGGAGCACGAGGGGAGATCGATCCTCGTCGGCAACCGCCGCCTCTTCAGCGACCTCGAGATCAAGCTCGACGAGAAGGTCGAGACGGTGGTGCGGAAGGCCGAGGCGAAGGGCATGACCGCGATGATCCTCGGCGTCGATAGCAGCGTGGTCGGCGTCCTCGCGGTGGCGGACGTCATCAAGCCCGAGGCGGTGGAGGCGGTCGAGGCTCTCAAGGGCATGGGCATCGAGGTGGCCATGCTGACGGGCGACAACCGGCGCACCGCGGACGTTATCGCGAAGCAGCTCGGCATCACACGCGTCCTCGCGGAGGTCCTTCCCGAGGACAAGGCGAAGGAGGTCGAGAAGCTTCAGAAGGAGGGGAGGATCGTGGCGATGGTCGGCGACGGCGTGAACGACGCTCCCGCGCTAGCGAAGGCGGACGTCGGCATTGCGATCGGTTCCGGCACTGACGTCGCCATCGAGACCGGTACGATCGTCTTGGTCAGGAACGACGTGAGGGACGTCGTTGCGGCGATCCAACTGTCGAGGAGGACGATGCAGAAGATAAGGCAGAACCTCTTCTGGGCGTTCGGCTACAACACCGCCGGGATCCCGATCGCGGCGGGCATCCTGTTCCCGTTCTTCAACGTGCTCCTGCCCCCGATCGTCGCGGCCGCGGCGATGGCCTTCAGCTCGGTGACGGTCGTCTCGAACGCGGCCCTGCTCAAGCGTTACACTCCCGAGATAAAGCGGAGACGTGAGGTGAAGAAATGACGGCGATAGACCCGATATGCAAGATGGAAGTGGACGAGAAGACGGCGAAGTGGAAGAGCCTGTACAAGGGCAAGACGTACTATTTCTGCGCCCCAGGCTGCAAGAAGAAGTTCGACTCAGACCCGGAGAAGTACGCCAAGTAGTGCAACCAGCGAATCGCTAGCAATCGCTGTCCGGTCCTCGGCCAATCGCATCACGGCCTGCCAAATCGGCTCGCATCAGAATGGGTCGGTCAGCGATGCCTCTCTCAGGATCTTTCCGGCTCGCGGGGCATGAGCGAATTGACTTTCTCGACGAGGCGTCGAATCGCCTCCCGTTCTACGTCCCTCCCGTCATCCCCCGTCGTCATGGCGAGCTCTTGGACTAGTTCCCGGTCGGTCCATTCGCGGATTCGCTTGGTATTCATCGCCTGCCCCCTTGCGGCACTCTTGACGATTCATCTAGGGCGCGACCTGTACATATGTCTATCTAGAGAAGGATAGAGTGCTCATCGACGCATTCCGTCATGCAGCTGCTGTGCATTTGACCAATCTGATTGGCCAGTCGTGGACAATCAGAGGGGCAGGAATGGAGTGGCTCAACGCCAATCGGACGACACCGCTTCCACGGTCTAGTGCCGGTGCTCTTCCTTCTCCTTCTTCGCCCTCTCGGCCTCATACACTTCGGCCTTGTCCTCAAACTGCTGCTGGCGCGGGAGCATCTTCTTCGCCACGCCGATGCCGTCCATCGCCAGCTCGAACAGACCCGATGAGAGGCTGATGCCGAAGCGCGTGTCCATCTCGAGGAGATGGCCCGGGTTCATGATCTCGGCCTTGTCCAGGGCCTTCTTAATCGACTTCATCTCCTCGGTGGCGTCCTTTCCCCTGACGATCTTCAGGTTCGCCGCGAAGAAGGACCCGAAGCCGAGCGGCCGCCCGCCGTGTTCGTATGCCAGGTCGGAGGTCTTCTTGTTGTAGGAGAACGACATCAGGCTCAGGAGCGAGTCGTTGTCCATGAAGTAGTACGGCATGAACATGACCGTGTTGCGGTCGCACATGATGCCGATGATCGCCCCCTCCATCTTGAGGTCGTAGAGGAGCTTGTAGCAGCCGTCGGCCATCGCGTCGAAGTCCTTCAGGCGGGCGACGACCTCTCCAGGGATGTTGCCCAGGCCGACCTCGCGGGCGCGGAACTCGTAGCACCTCTCGTCCCACTCGTGCTGGCCCGTCTCCTCGGGCATCTTCTTGCCGTTGTGCTTCGCGACGATCGCGTCGACGAAGGCGATCTCTCTGTCCACGTCCTCCTTCGTGCCGTCGAAGGCGACGTTGAGGATCGTGCCGACCTCCGGGGCGTGCTTCCCGGCCTTGCGCAGGAACTCGAAGTGCCTCCCGTCGGAGAACCCGATGTGCAGCGGGACGACCTGCGAGCGGCATATCTCCCAGAGCGGCTTGGATATCGCCTTCAGATCATCGAACGCGTAGGCGACGTTCTTGAGAGTGCCGCCATAGGGGTGCAGTTTGAGCGTGACCTCGGTTATGACCCCGAGCGTGCCCTCCGCCCCTACGAGGAGGGCGTTGAGGTTGTATCCGGCGGAGTTGTCCGCGACGTCCCTGAAGCCCGTCTCCACGACGTTGCCGTCGGGCATGACGACCTTCATGCTGCGCAGGTTCTGGCCCGGCCCTCCGTACTTGTAGGAGCCGATGCCGACCCCGTCCTTCGCGAGCCAGCCGCCGATCGTGGCGCTGGGGAAGCTGCTCGGATACGAGCCAAGGATGAGGCCCTTCTCCAGGCAGGCGTCGTAGACCTGCTTGTACGAGCAGCCGGCCTCCACGATGCAGCAAAGGTTGTCGACGTCGATGTCGATGATCTTGCTCATGCCGCCCGCGATGTCGAGTACGATGCCGCCGAATACCGGCATGGAACCGCCGAGCCCCCAGGACGACGCGCCGCGCGGAGTGATCGGGACGCCCTCCTCGATGCAGATCTTGACGACCTTCTGGACGTCGGAGGTCGAGCGCGGCCTGACGACCACGTCAGGAACGTTCTTGAAGGCGATTTGGGTCTCCTTCGGCAAGGGAGCGAGGTCGTGGCTGTAGAGCAGCCTCTCCATCTTGCTCGTCTTGACGTTCTCCTTCCCCACGGCGGCCTCAAGCTTCCTCACGAGCGAGGCCGGGGCTTCCTGCGCCTTTTCCTGAGCGGCTGCCATCTGAATTAACCTCCGTTGAATATGCGACGTGAGATTGTCTGGGGATTATGTTTTCCCTATTTGAACCCTACTCAGTTCAGGTGAGGCCGAACACCGCCTGAAGCGTCTCGTTGGGAGGTCATTCGAGAAGAGGGATGCCCGGAGCTTACGGCGCCTCGGGGTACTTCCTCGCGGTTTCGATCGGCGGGGACTGCAGGTCCTCGCGGACCGTTGAATCCGCGTTGTCCCAGCTCGCACTTCGGGCTCAGGTCCTTGCTCGGACTTTGGCTCCGAGGTGGGAACCGTTCGCCTTCCGGGAGGGTCCGCAGACGCCCCTCGCCTTATGGCTCACGGCCGTGGTTTCTGGGCCACGATTGGGATCGGACATCAGCGGTGTCGTCCTCAAACGACACAGGATCCTATCCGATTTCCCCCAGATGCATTCCGCCTCCGGGCAGCTCGTACTATTGTCCGATGTGCCATAAATAACCTGTCTTTCCGCCATCTGGCCATGCGAACAAGACGCTGTCGCCGACAACATGACAAATATAGGAAATGAGTCGCCCGGGGTTTACGGCGCCTCTGGGTACTTCATCAGGCCCCGGCGATCCGACGCATCTGCAGTAGCGTTCGGCCACCGTAAGGGTGACGAACCATCTCGTTTGCCGTCGTGTGCATCCCGAAGGATGAGCACGCTCAGCGGGCGGAATTCGTGTCAGCTTATCGATGTCGCGGCCGTCGATCGCTTCGACGAATCGAAGTTCTTGGGCTTCGAATGGATCCAGCTTCCGCGGGTGTTGTCCGCAGACAACACAGGCACTTATCTGGTTTTCCCAGTTGCATTCCGCCCCCGGGCAATCCATCGATAGAGACGAGCGAGTTATAAAACGCTGCCGACCCGCTCGAATTATTGAGCGCGTTTTTCACCTCGAAAACGAAGCATCTGGCCTTCGCATTGACCATCTATGTCCAATAGGGCTGTCTGCCCTCGATCGCCTTCTCGAGAGCCCGCTTCATCTCGCCTCCGGAATCGGCTTTTGCGGACGATCCGCGACACGCCGAATGCGTCCTTTGCACCAACCATTTACCTCCGAACCGGCATGCCTTTTCCGAGGCTTAGGATGAACGAGATGAGGATCGGAGTCTGCGGGATCGCGTGCGAGAAGTGCCCTAGAATGACGAAGGGGACGTGCCCGAGCGGCGAGACTGGCTGCATCCCGAAGATCAACCAGTTCTGCGCCGTCGCCACGTGCGCTTTCGAGAAGGGAGTGAGGCTTTGCTTCGAGTGCCCCTCCTTCCCCTGCGAAACGACGAAGAAGGGGCCAATCTCCTACGGCTACTGCAGTTTCATCTCGGGAAAAGAAGGCTAGATGAGCTTCAGCGGATCGTCTGGAGCTTCTCCCTCGTGTCGCGTATCTTCTCGTTGATTCGCTCGATGTGCAACTCATTCCTTTGCTTGACTCGCTCGAACTGCTCGCGGTCGATCTCGTGCCTCTTGAAGGCCTTCTCCGCCTCATCGATATCGCCGCGGTACTCGCCCTTGACCGCGTTCAGCTCCTTGATCTTCTTCTCGAGCCCCTCCCTGCCTGAGCTGAACATGAATCGTCCCCCTACGCGAGATAGCTATTGTCGGGAGCGATTGATAATCCTAGCGTCGACTGGACTGACGGATGAGGATCTCAGCGGGGAGCATCGCGCCGTACAGACGGCCCATCCGCGAGATCGCGGGCGCCTCAACTCGGAACAGATGGGTGATGCAATTGCAGTCCGAGCATCCGAACCCCGGACACATGGGATTGGAGCCGTCGAGGTGCCCGAGGGCATCGCTCAGGGCACACTCCTGCCTCTCCATCGATGGGATGACGAAGGCGCCGCGGATGGTCCCGGCGCGGGTCAGACGGTCGATGTGCCAGTGCACCTTCCTCCCGGGGTTCAGATGCCTGCCGAGCCTTCCTCCCAAGCCTCCCATCGCCGAGCCGACGTAGGCGTACGTGCCGGCGGGGAAACGGAATTCACCGAGCTTCCCGACGACCAGCCGCTGGTCGCGGGCCAGGTCGATCACAAGGACATAGGCCCCGGACGATCGGATGCCCTCCCCCGCGTTCCTCATCCCTGCGCCTTCGCCTTCCGGGCGTCGAGGTCGGCGACCTGCGCCCTCGTCAGGATCTTGATCATGGTGCTTCCGCCGAGGCGGGAGGGCCTGATCGTACAGACGTCGCCGAGCCTGCGGCCGAAGATGTCGACGTTCTCCAGGGTCTCGTGGTTCTGCTCATAAGGCACCTTCGCCCTGAGCCCGTCCAGGTGCAGGACGATCGGCGAGGGACGAAGGCTCTGCTTCACCTGCTCCAGCTGCTCCAGCCTCTGCTTCACCTCGGCGGGGTGCACGAACAGCGGGTCTTCGTCCACCTCCCGCTTGCGCTCGGCGATGATCCCCTGGACCCTAGTCGCCGTCTCCTCCAGCTTTGCGATCTCCTCGCTCCGCCTCATCCTCTCGATCTTGCGTCCGACGCCACAGACGAGGGCCTCGCAGTTAGGCAGGGAGGATATCTCGGGGCCACAGACGACCGCCACCGGCACCTCGATGCTCTCGAAGAGCCGCACCTTCTCCTTCATGATGCAGTCGGCGAAGTTGCCCAGTACGAACACCGCCGCATCGTACTCCTCGATGAACGCCTTCTCGTCCGCGGTGATCTGCGCCGTCGACCTGCCCTTTCCCCTGGCGAGCCCCATCACGACGGTGATTGCCCCGTACCGGCGCAGGTGCTCGGAGATGTCGCAGACCGGGTGGGGCATGTGGTGCCGTCCCAGGGTCGGGGCCACCACCGCTATCTCCGTCCCGGCGAGCGGGACCTCGACGAGCTTCGCGCCGAGCTCGCGCGTCTTCGCCTCGACGATCGGACGGTCCTCCTCCGGGATCGCCATAGTGACCGTGATCATGACCTGGAGTTGGGTTTTCTGGATGACGAAGCCGCCGATGTCCTCGATCAGCTCGTAGAGCTCGTTGATGCGATAGACCCCGCCGTCGAACATCAGGACCTCATACATCCCCTTCCGCCTCCTCCAAGTCCTCGACGTTGCCCTCGACCTGTTCCGTTTCCATCTCCTTGTGGAGCTTCTCGGCCATCTCGATGTACTCGGGAAGCATGACATGCTCGGTCGCGACGACGGTCAGCACGTTCTCGGAGAGGATGTTGTGCCTCACCTTGAAGCCCTCCGGCATCAGACGCCAGACCGCGTCAAGGACGTCCTTCTTCAATTCGTGCCCCGGGTTCAGCTCCAGCCCGCCGACCTCGTCCTCCTTCGAGCGGCGGACCAGAAGCTCGAGCCTGGTCATCTGCTCGATGCGCTCCCGGCCGAAGCGCTTCCACAGCATAGCGAGCAAGGCGGGGGCGTAGCTCTCGTCGTTGATCACCATGTATGTGTCGACTGCCCTCTGCTCCAGAGTGGCGATGTCCGAGACCTTGACCGCGGTCCTCGCCTGGCGGAGGCGGACTGAGATCAGGAAGAGGGGCACCTCTGGCTTGACGACCATTCTCGCGCCCTCGATGCGGTTGGTCAGACCGAGGTCCACCAGGATCCGTTCGAACAGCTGCCCGTAGACCTGGTTTCCCTGCTCCTCCGTCCCCTCCACCCTGATGTTCATCTGTGACCCTCGAGGAAGCCCGACGACAGCAGCGCCGCTCCGACGGAACCGATGTACTGCGAGTTCGGCGGTACGATGGGCTTCGATCCGACCACCGACCCGACCGCCGTCACCATGCCGCTGATGAGCGACGTCCCTCCGACCTGGATCACCGGCTGCCGGACGTC
>JAJRAL010000015.1 GCA_028679935.1 Methanomassiliicoccales archaeon
AGGTCGACCCCCAGTACGAGGTCGCCCTCAACGTGGCAGCAGGGAACAGGATGCAGTCGATTGTGGTGGATGACGACGAGACGGCGGCCGCCGCGATCCAAATCCTCAAGAGGAACAACCTCGGCAGGGCGACGTTCCTGCCGCTCAACAAGATGCTCGACGGCAAGCCGAGGGGGAAGGCGATCCTGGCCGAGAAGGAGTCGGTCGGGTTCGCGATCGATCTGATACAGTTCAAGGAGGAGTACCGCGCGGCGTTCTGGTACGTCTTCGGCGACACGGTGGTCGTCGACAATCTGGACAAGGCGCGGAAGTTGATGGGCGGCGTCCGGCTCGTGACGCTCGGCGGCGAGCTGATCGAGTCCTCCGGCGCAATGGTTGGCGGGACGCTCGAGGGCAGCCAGGTCAAGTTCGGTTCATCGGCAAAGAGCAAGCTCGACGAGGTCGCGGACGAGCTGCGCCGCTCGACCGAGCACGCCGAGAAGGTCCAGGAGGAGCTGGTCGAGGTCAGGAAGGCGCTCAAGGATATCGAGGATGCGCTGCTCCATGCGAACGGCTCCGGCGCGACCAACGGGGTGAAGGTCGGCGCCTTCGAATCGCGCCGCAAGGAGCTGCGCGAGCGGCAGGCCCAAGCGGAGGCCGATATCAACAGCGTCTCGGAGGAGCTGGCCGAGGTCGAGCGCTCGCTGTCCGCCGTCCTGCCCAAGATCGAGTCGCTAGGCAAGGAGATCGACGCGACGAAGGCGGAGCGCGACGAGGGCCGGAAGAGGATCAACGAGCTGGCGCCGCAGGAGCTCTCCGCGAAGCTGAAGAAGCTCCAGTCGGACATCGTCGAGCTGAGCGCGAGGGTCTCCAAGGAGAAGTCGGAGAAGGAGACGGCGGAGGCGCAGCTCAAGCTGCTCGAGTCGAGACGCCAGGACATCGCCTCCCTGGACAAGGAAGGCAGGGACAAGATCGCCAAGTACAAGAAGGCGGCCTCGGAGGCGGGCGAGAAGGAGAAGAAGCTCACCACCGAGCTCAGCGCCATGAGGAAGATTGAGGAGTCTATGGGCAACGAGGTCAAGGGGCTCCGCGACAAGCGCGACGCCGCATTCAAGGAGAAGACGAAGCTTGAAGGCGAGAAGGACCAGGTCGCCACGAAGATAGAGACTTCGGGGGACTTCACCGTCGGTCTGCAGACGAAGATCGCCGCCGCTGAGGACCGGCTCAAGGAGCTGGAGGCGGAGATCGCGTCATACACCGTCCAAGCGACCTATCCGCTGCCGGCGCTCGAGGACCTCAAGGAGACGATCAACCATTGCGAGAGGTTGCTCGGCACGATGGGAGCGGTGAACCTGAGGGCGATCGAGGATTACAATTCGAAGCAGGGCAGGCAGGACGAGCTCAAGGAGGAGAGCGCCCATCTGGACCGGCAGCGCAAGGACCTCATCAAGCTGATGGAGGAGCTCAACGAGAAGAAGAAGGAGGCTCTGGGCAAGGTCTTCGTCTCGATAAGCGAGAACTTCCGCGGAACGTACGCGGAGCTCTCCGGCGGAGGAGAGGCGGAGCTGGTGCTGGAGAACCCAGACTCGCCGTTCGAGGGCGGACTGGTGATGAAGGTCCGGCCGAGGAACGGCAAGGTTCTCAGGCTCGACGCGCTGAGCGGCGGGGAGAAGTCCCTCGCGGCGCTCGCCTTCGTGTTCGCGATCCAGCAGTACCAGCCATCGCCGTTCTACCTGCTCGACGAGGTGGACATGTTCTTGGACGCAGTGAACGCAGACATGGTCGCCCATCGCATCGCCAAGTGCTCGCACACGGCGCAGTTCGTGCAGGTATCGTTGCGCAAGGTCACCCTGGCAAAGGCGGACCATCTGATAGGCGTGACGAAGGGTGAGAACGGCATCACCCAGGTCATCATGAGACCGAACATCGGCGACATCAACGAGCTGCAGTCGCAGCTCCATCTGCCGGAAGAGAAGGCGGAGGGGACGGCATGAACGACAACGGCGCGTTGGAAGGAGTCCTGAATCACATCGTGTTCCACAAGGCGATCATCGGCGAGGACGACGGCCACCTGAAGTTCGACAAGTATCTGGAAATGGCCCGCTCCGCGAGCGACGGCTCGGACTACATTCCCAAGGACCCGTTGGACCGGTCGCTGCAGCTTGTCTTCGAGCTCGTCCTGAGCCAGAACTTCGATCCCTGGGACATAGACCTCGTCTCGTTCACCGACATGTACCTGAAGCGGACGCGCGAGGCGCAGGTCAACTTCATCATCGCCGGGCGCCTCGTGTTCATGGCCTGGAGCATCCTGAAGATGCAGAGCGAGAGGGTGCTGCAGATGAACGAGGACGCGAACGACCTGTTCTGCGCTGGATGGGACTTCGACAGCCTAGATGAGTTCTGCTCGGACGACGATAGGGTCCAGGTCGCGGCCGACGTGCCGGAGAGCGTTGACCTCGTGGAGGCGATACGACACCAGTCGCAGCGCCCCGTGTCGCTGATCGAGCTTCTGGACGCGTTCGAGGACGCGCGAGAGGAGGCGCTTCGCATCGAGGAGAGAGCGAAGCTCAGGGAGCAGCTGAGGCTCACCCCGGAGAACTTCGACCCGAAGTCCCACTCAGAGGATCTGGAGAAGGAGGTCGAGGCGGTCTGGAAGCGCATCGCGAAGTGCGGTCCCGGTCCGGTATCGCTCGACGACTTGTGCACCGGAGACAAGGAGGACAGGGTGACCGTCTTCGTCTCGCTCCTGTTCCTTGCGCGCAATGCGAAGATCGCACTGTGGCAGGACGACCTGCCGTACGGTGAGATATTCCTGGAGATGAAGATCCCGTGGGACATCGCCACGCTCGAGGACGCCAAGCAGCCAGCTGAGGTGCCCCAGCGCGCGGCGGTGATGTGACGTGGAACCCGTCCGGGCCGTGGAGGCCGTGCTGTTCGCCTCATCGCGACCGCTGAAGCTGTCGGAGATAGAGGCAGCGACCCAACTCACGCCCGACGTCATCCGCCGGTCCCTGGCCAAGCTGAAGAAGGAGTACGATGAGAGGGGCTCGGCGGTGGAGCTCGTCAAGATCGGCATACGCCACGCCCTCCAGCTCAGGAAGGAGTACGTCGGATACGGGCTGCCCTTCGCCGAAAAGGAGCTGCCTCGCGAGGTCCTGCGGACCGCGGCGTACATCGCCTACAACCAGCCGATCCTCCAGAGCGACCTGGCCAAGGCCCTGGGAGGGGATGTGTACGAGCACGTGCATGCCCTGCGCAACGCCGGCCTGGTATCGGCCTCCAGGAGGGGGCAGACGTTCTCTCTGACGACATCCAAGAGGTTCGCCGAGTACTTCGGGATAGCCTCCTCGAGGAAGGAGGACATCAAGAAGTGGATGGAGAGCCAGGCGGGTCAATCACAGAGGCCGCCGGGGGCCTGAGAGTAGCACCCAGCGACTCCGCGATGGCAAAGGCTTAAAGCCCCCAGCCATATTCACGGACCAGTGATATTCGATGGTGATGCCACTCGCGCTCCTTGAGAAGTCCACTAACAAGAAGGTCTCCCTCCTGCTGAAGGACAACAGGGTGCTGGAAGGCAAGCTCACGGGCTACGATGAGTACATGAACATGGTTCTTGAGGAGACCGAGGAGCGCACGGCCGACCAGACGCGCCGGCTGGGCGTAGTCATTCTGCGCGGCAACAACGTCGTCAGCATCTCGCCCCTATGACGTTCCTAAAGATCCATCTATGAACCCTTTCTAAAGGGATGCCATGAAAGCGGTTGTTCTCGCCGGCGGCATGGGCACGCGCCTCCGACCATTGACCTACATGACACCGAAGGCGCTGGTGCCGATCGCCGGGAAGCCGCTTATCACCCGGATCATCGACTCGCTGCCGCCGAGCGTCGATACGGTCATCCTTGCGGTTAGCTACATGCGCGGGGCGCTGGAGGACCACTTCGCCGCGAACCCGTGCGGTCGCAAGCTCATCCTTGTCAACGAGACCAGCCCGCTCGGAACGGGCGGGGCGCTGAAGAACGTTTCCCAGCACATCGACGAGACATTCATCGCGTTGAACGGCGATTGCGTCTCCTCGCTGAACATCAAGAACTTGGTCAAGCAGCACCGGGAGAAGGGAGGCGTCGGTACGCTGGCGCTCTGGCAGGTCGAGGACCCGTCGGCGTTCGGCGTCGTGGTCCTGGACCAGGCCGAGCGTGTCGTCGACTTCCAGGAGAAACCGAAGCGCGAGGAGGCCCGATCGAACCTCATCAACGCGGGCATCTACGTCTTCGAACCGGAGATACTGGACTACATCGGGAAGGGGGCCGTATCGCTCGAAAGAGAAGTATTCCCGTCCGTCCTCGAGGATGGTCTCTTCGGCCATCGGTTCGAGGGGTTCTGGGTAGATTGCGGTACGAGGGAGAACGTGCTCAGGGCGCAGAGCGTCTACCTGGAGGTCGAGGGGCAGAGGATCCTGGGCTCGAAGGTCAGCGAATCCGCCTCAATCATACCGCCGAACCTGGTGAACGGTTCGACCGTCGGCTCCTGCAAGCTCGGACCGAATGTCTGCCTCGAGCCCGGCGCCCAGATCATGGACGAGGCCGAGGTAAGCAACTCGTTGCTGATGAAGGGAGCGGTCGTCGAGAAGGGCGCCGTGGTCAAGAACTCGATCATCGGGCCGGGCAAGAGGGTCGGCGCCGGTGAGTGGGTCGGGGATGCGGTCCTAGCGAACCGCTAATCTCGCTCGTTTTCTGCGAATCTGGGTCGCCCCTCTGAAAGAGTTATCTATACTCTGTCCATTCACCTACCAAGGAGATGGAAAGTCTGCCATCGGGCCTAGCGAAGCTGACAGCAATCGTTAGTCGGCGCCGCTTCCGCGCGGGGTGGACCGCCTTCATCATCTTCTTCTTCCTCGTCTTCGTGGTCCTGCCGACCGTCTACGTGCTCTCTTACGCGGTCACCGACTGGGACCAGATACAGAACAACGTCCTCAACAACCAGACCCTGACGCAGCAGATCGGCGACTCCATCGCCGCGTCGTTCGAGATCGCCGGCATCGTGACCGTGGTGGACATCCTCGTCGGGCTGCCGATGGCCTGGATAATGGTACGGAAGAACTTCAGGGGAAAACGGTTCATAGACACCCTGATAGACATGCCCCTGGCGGTGCCTACCGCTGCGCTGGGGTTCTCGAGCGCCATATTCTTCGCGGTGACCAAGCCCGGACTTGACGTTCCCTTGGGGCTGGACCTGGTCGCATCGCCTTTCATCCTCATCGTTCTCCTACACATCGTCTTCTCCTACCCGTACATGGTCAGGTCGCTCTCGGCGATACTGGAGCAGATCGACCAAACGTACGAGACGGCGGGTCGGACCCTCGGGGCATCGAAGCTGACGGCGGCCCGCACCATCACCCTGCCGCTGTTCCGCGCCGGCCTCGTGACGGGCATAATCCTCTGCTTCTCCCGCAGCCTGAGCGAGACCGGAGGGACGGTGATCGCGCTCGCGACGATGGCGAACGCTCAGGGATTCAACACCGGTCCGACACTCATCAACTTCCTCAAGGGAGAGAGCGGGACGGACCCAGCGGCCATCCCCGCCATGGCCTTCGTCAGCATCCTCCTGATCCTCCTTGCTATCGTGCTGCTGGTCGTGCTGAAGCTGCTGGTGATGAAGGTCCGTCTCCCAGCGGGCAAGGTCTGGCCGAAGTGGGAGAAGCTTCTCTCGCGGGGGTGGCTCCCCAAGTCCAAGGACGGCATCGCGATCGCGTTCCTGGTCGTGTTCGTCCTGGTCCCGGCGTTCTTCATCTTCACGTACGTCTTCACGAGCTCGCCCACCGCGGCAGGTGACTGGAACGGCTTCTACCAGAGTCTGGGGATATCCTTCATCATCGCGGGCGTGGTGACGGCGATCGACCTTGCGCTCGGCATACCCCTGGCGCTCTACATCGCCCGGGGAGGGAAGGCTCGCGTCCCCGCGGCCCTCGACGTCCTCGTCAACATCCCGCTGATCGTGCCGACGGCCGCGCTCGGCTTCTCTCTGGGCTTGTTCTGGACCGGCTCGAGCGTCGCCACCGGCATCGTGGCATTCATTCTCGTGATACTGGCGCACGTGGCATTCACGTATCCGCTTGTGGTCAGGAACGTCACCGGCGCGGTCGAGGAGATAGATCCGGCCTTCGAAGAGACCGCCAGGACCCTGGGGGCCAAGCCGATCCAAGGGTTCCGAAGGGTGCTCTACCCGATGATCAAGAGCTCGATCCTGGCAGGCGCGATCATGGCTTTCACCCGCTCCCTAGGCGAGACAGGCGCTACCCTTGCGGTCGCCCCGAGCATCAACACCGCTCCAGTCTTCATCGTCAACCTGATCTCGCCCAAGACCGGACAGCCTGACTATTACACCGCCGCCCTCGCATGCATCGTCCTGATCATCCTGTCCTACGTGATCATGCTCTCGCTGCGCTACCTGACCCGCAGGAGGAGGAAGGCCTAGATGCCGACCATCCGCCTCGAGAACGTCACCAAGAGGTATGGTAGCTTGGCGGCCGTCGACGGCATGGGGCTCGAGGTCAAGGACGCCGAGTACCTCTGCCTTCTCGGTCCGACCGGAGCGGGCAAGACGACGACCCTGCGCCTGATCGCCGGACTGATCAGACCGGACGAAGGCGCAATCTTCTTCGACGGGAAACCGACCGATGCTCTGGAGCCGGAGGACCGAAGGGCGGCCTTGCTTTCCCAGACCTACTCGCTTTTCCCTCACATGACCGTCGCGGAGAACATCCTCTTCGGTCCTGACATCAGGAACGTCAGCGAACAGGTGAAAGGACGCACCCTGGCGGAGATGCTCGATCTGGTCAGGCTGGCAAACCGTCCGGACGCGGTCCCGAGCGAGCTGAGCGGCGGAATGCAGCAGAGGACCGCGCTCGCCCGCGCCCTCGCCTCCGGAGCGAACGTCCTGCTACTCGACGAACCTCTCAGGGCCCTGGATGCGAGGCTCAGGATCTCCTTGAGGTACGAGCTCCGCTCCCTCGCCAAATCACTCAAGATAACTACGGTCCACGTCACCCACGACCAAGACGAAGCGCTGGTGATGGCCGACCGCATCGCCGTCCTCCATCACGGCCGGATCGTCCAGACCGGCACGCCGGCCCAGGTGTTCGACGACCCCGTCTCCCCGTTCGTTGCGAACTTCGTCGGCCAATCGAACTTCTTTGTCGGTAAGGTCATGAAGAGCGGGAACTGGACTGAGGTCAGGGGCGAGGGGGACAAGGCCGTCAGCGCCAGGGCCTCCCAATTCGCCGAAGGTGCAGAGGTTGTAGTGGGCGTCAAGGTCGGGAACACGGAGGTCTCGAAGGAAGGCGAGGGGTTCCTTCAGGGCCGGATCGAGAGGATCTTGTTCGAGGGGCGCAACCTGCATCTCGATCTGGACATGGGCAAGCTGGGACGCTTCTC
>JAJRAL010000101.1 GCA_028679935.1 Methanomassiliicoccales archaeon
CGCCTTCGACCAGAAGGTCGCCTATCTCGGCAAGGACGAGGGATGCTGCGGCTCGGTGCTGCTCAAGACGGGGCAGAGGCAGGCATACCTGAGGACGAAGAAGAGGGCGATCGATGCGATATCCGTGACAGGCGCGACGAAGATCGTGACAGGGTGTCCAGGATGCTTCGCCACTTTAGCGTCGTGGAAGAGCGAGGGCCTCGGGATCAAGGTGGAGCACATCAGCCAGACGGTGGACCGACTCCTCGAAGCGCACCCCGATCTCTTCCGGACGTCGGATGAACTCGTGACCTACCACGACCCCTGCGACCTCGGCCGGCAGGGAGGCGTCTACAACGAGCCCCGGAGGCTTCTTCGCTCGGTCCCCGGGACGAGGGTCGTCGAGATGGGCCACAATCGAGATCGCGCGCTTTGCTGCGGCTCGGGCGGTGGGGTCAAGACGGCCTTCCCCAGACTCGCTGGGGCGATAGCCTCGAAGAGGATCGCGGAGGCGAAGGCCACTGGCGCGAAGACCCTGGTGACGGCCTGCCCGTGGTGCGAATCCAATCTGAACGAGGCGGCGAGGGCCACGGGTAGCGGAGTGGACGTGGTGGACCTGGTCTCGTTCCTGGTCGCTCGCCTCAATGTCCGGTGAGCTTCGTGTAGGCCTTCGCGATCCTGAGCTTCTCCGCCCGGACCGATCTCAGGACCGCGCTCTGGCGCTCACCAAGAAGGCGGATCTGTTCCTTCACCGCGGACGGCGAGGTGCCTCCGAACGAGGTCCTTCTCTCCAGCCCGCTCTCGAGCGACATCGCCTGGTAGACGTCCGTGTCCACCAACGAACTGAATTTGAGCAGGTCCTCGAGGCTCATCTCCTCGAGCTTCTTGCCCTGGCTGATCGCCTCGCGGACCGCCTTGCCGGTGGCCTCGTGGGCCTGACGGAACGGCAGCCCCTTCCTGGTGAGATAGTCGGCGAGCTCGGTGGCGTTGATATAGCCCTGGCCGGCCGCTGCCAGCATCCTCTTCTTGTCGAACCTGATCGCCGAGAGCACGTCCGCCTCGATCTCCAGGCTCGGGATCAGTACGTCCGCCGTCGAGAACACGAGCTCCTTGTCGCCCTGGAGGTCGCTGTCGTACGTCAGCGGGAGGCCCTTGAGCAGCGAAAGCATTGAGGTCAGGTTGCCGATCGACTTCGCCGAACGCCCGCGGGCCATCTCGGCCACGTCGGGGTTCTTCTTCTGGGGCATTATCGAGCTGCCGGTCGAGTGGGCCTCGCTCAGCTCCGCGAAGCCAAACTCCGGAGTTGACCAGATCACCAGTTCCTCGGAGAACGAGGAGAGGTGCACCATCGTGAGCGCGGCGCAGAACAGGAACTCCGCCGCGAAGTCGCGGTCGCTCACCGAGTCCATGGAGTTAAGGGTCGGACCGTCGAAGGCTAGCATCTCGGCGACGAGAGCCCGGTCTATCGGGTATGTGGTTCCCGCCAGGGCGGCCGAACCGAGCGGGCAGAGGTTCACCCGCTCGTAGGAGTCGAGCAGCCTCTCCGCGTCCCGCTGCAGCTTCGTCACGTGCGCCAGCAGGTGATGCCCCAGGCTCACCGGCTGCGCGTGCTGCATGTGCGTGAACCCAGGCATGACGGTCCGCGTGTGCGACTTCGCCTGCTTGATCAGCGCGGTCTGAAGCGAACCGATGAGGTCGATCGTCTCGAGCGTCAGGTCCCGGAGGTAGAGGCGGAAATCTGTCACTACCTGGTCGTTCCGGGAGCGAGCGGTATGGAGCCTTCCTCCCGCCTCGCCGATCCTCTCGGTGAGCTGGAACTCGACGTTGGTATGGATGTCCTCGAACTTGTCCGAGAAGATCGCCCGGCCCTCCTCTACCTCCTTGAGCAGGACCTTCAGCCCGTCGACGATCTTCTTCGAATCCCCTGGCGTGAGGATGCCCTGCTTCCCCAGCATCTTGGCGTGGGCCATCGATCCTACGATGTCGTACCACGCCAGCCGCTTGTCGACGGCGAGCGATGAGGTGTAGGCGAGCGTGCGCTCACTTGCAGCTTCTTTGAACCTTCCGGCCCACAGAACGCGCTGGTTCGGCATCAGTCACCTGCCCCTTGTGCGCCGCGGCGACGGTCTTCAATGGGAGACCCCAGACATAAATGAACCCCTTGGCGCTGGTGTGATCGAACTGGTCGCCCTTCGCGTACGTCGCCAATCCGGTGTCGTACATCGAGTAGGGGGAGCTGCGTCCGACGATCGTCGCCAATCCCTTGAGAAGCTTGACGCGGACCTTGCCGGAGACGAACTCCTGCGTCCTATCGATGAACGCGTCGAGCGCTTCCTTGAGCGAACTGAACCAGAGCCCGTCGTAGGCGAGCTCTCCGTACTTCTGGTCCACCTCCGCCTTGAACTTGAGGACGTCCTTGGGAAGCACCATCTTCTCCAGGTCCTTGTGTGCCGTGATCAGTACTATGGCGGCGGGGCACTCGTACGTCTCCCGCGACTTGATCCCGACCAGACGGTCTTCGACGTGGTCGACGCGGCCGACGCCGTTCTTGCCTGCGACGTCGTTCAATCTCTTGACGAGCTCGACGCCGTCGAGCTTCTCTCCGTCGAGGCTCACCGGGACTCCCTTCTCGAATCCTATCTCGACATAGGTCGGTTCGTCCGGAGCGTTCGCCGGCGAGACTGTCCATTCGTATGCGTCCTCCGGCGGTTCCTGCCAGGCATCCTCGATCACGCCGCACTCGATGCTCCTGCCCCAGAGGTTCTCGTCCGTCGAGTACGGACTCTTCTTCTTCACCTTGATCGGGATGTCGTGCTCCTTGGCGTAGTCGATCTCGTCCTCGCGGGACATGACCCATTCCCTCATCGGGGCGATGATCTGGATATCCGGGGCGAGGGCGCCTATCGAGACGTCGAAGCGCACCTGGTCGTTGCCCTTGGCGGTGCAGCCATGGGCTATGTAGCCGGCTCCTTCCTTTTTCGCAACGTCAACAAGCAGCTTGGCGATGAGCGGCCTGGCGATTGAGGTGCTGACCGGATACGAGCCCTCGTACATCGCATTAGCCTTCAGGGCCGGCCAGCAGTAGTTCTCCACGAAGTCCAGTTTCGCGTCCACGGCGTACGCCTTGACAGCTCCGATCTTCTTTGCCCGATCGATGTTCTCCTGCATGTTGCCCGGCTGCCCGACATCGACCGATACCGCGACGACGTCGACCTTGTACTTCTCCTGCAGCCAACGGATGGCGACGGAAGTGTCCAGTCCCCCCGAGTACGCAAGGACGACCCTCCGGCGTTGTGACTTGCTGGATGGCATTGGAATCCGGGCCACATTCCGGACCTGCTTATTAAGGATTGTTGCCCACCTTCCGACAGACCCGCGTCGGCGAAGTCCTCCTTGGGACAGAAAGGCCAGATGGCCCATCGTCCCGACAGGTACAGGAGAAATCGCAAATGTCTAGAACGGGTCATCACGCTTTTAATAGAACCTCTTAATCGGCAGACTTCATGTCGATGGCCCGTTGAGGGCGTGGCTTGTCCACGCTGACGCGGGCCGGCGGGAAAAGGAATACCAGATGTTCAAAGCAGCGATCATCGGCGGCTCCGGCTACACTGGCGGAGAACTCGCCCGCCTGCTATGCAGGCACCCTCGCATCGATCTCGAAGCGGTAACCTCCAGGCAACTTGCTGGAACGAAGGTGGCCAAGATCCACGGCAACCTCGAAGGGTTCGTGGATCTCGACTTCGTCGAGGGCCTCCCCAAGGAAGGGAAGTTCGATATCATCTTCGTCGCGACACCGCACGGCGCTTCGATGGACATCGTCCCGGGACTCCTGAAGAAGAAGACCAAGATCATCGATCTCAGCGGCGACTACCGCCTCCGCGACCCGGAGACCTACAAGCAGTGGTATGGCCTGGAGCACAAGGACGCAGGCAATCTGGGAAAGGCGGTCTACGGCATCCCCGAGCTCTTCGGGAAGGAGATCGCGAAGGCGAGGCTCGTCGCCAACCCGGGATGTTACCCGACCTGCGCATCGCTCGGGCTCGCGCCCCTGTTCGCGAACGGGCTGGTCGAGGGCTCCGCGATCGTCGACGCGAAGAGTGGCACTTCCGGAGCGGGCCAGGAGCCGACGAAGATGACTCATCACGCAACCTGCGGCGCCTCCCTCATCCCATACAAGGTCAGCTGCCACCGCCATACGCCGGAGATCAAGATGGTGCTGGACCGCCTCGCCTCGTCGAGCGTCGAGGTCGTCTTCACGCCTCACCTCATGCCGATCGTCAGGGGGATGCTATGCACGAGCTACGTCCGCTTGAAGAAGGATGCGAGCAAGGAGGAGCTGCTCGCGATCTACTCGAAGTTCTATGGGAAGGGCGGCTTCGTCCGTATGGTGCAGTCGCCGTCGATCCCTTCCGTGGTGGGATCGAACTACTGCGAGGTCGGCCTGGAGAAGGCCTGCGGCAGGAACCTCGTGGTGATGAGCGTTCTGGACAACCTGGTCAAGGGGGGCAGCGGTCAAGCGGTGCAGAACGCGAACCTGATGCTCGGCCTGCCGCAGGAGATGGGCCTGGACTTTCCGGGCCTGGGGGTGTGAGGATGAGCGTTCAGCCGATCGAGAGCGGGATAACGACGCCCAAGGGGTTCAAGGCCGCCGGGGTCAAGAGCGGCATCAAGAAGGACAAGCTGGACCTGGCGGTCATCTATTCCGAACTGCCGGCGGTGGCGGCCCTAGCCTACACGCAGAACAAGGCAAGGGCGGCACCGATCGAGGTCATGATGCAGGATTCACCGCGTGTGCTGCGTGCGTTCGTCATCAACTCCGGGAACGCGAACGCGCTCACCGGCGCGAAAGGAATAGCCGACGCGAGGACGATGCAGGCGTCAGTTGCTGTCGCGCTTGGTCTCGACCCGAAGCAGGTCGGGGTCGCGTCGACCGGCGTCATCGGCCGCTTCCTCCCGATGGACAAGGTCGTCCCCGGGATCGCGCTGGCAGTCAAGCAGCTGGAGCGCGGGACGGAGGCGGACGTGGAGGCGGCGAAGGCGATCATGACCACCGACACCCGCCTGAAGAGCTTCGCCTGCAAGGTGACTCTCTCTGACGGAACGGTCGCCACCGTCGCCGGGATAGCCAAGGGCAGCGGGATGATCTCGCCGGCGATGCGGACCCTGCACGCGACGACCCTCAGCTTCGTCACCACCGACGCGAACGTCAAGGGAGACGCGAGCGTGCAGTGGCAGAGCATCATGGACTCGAGCTTCAACGTCATCAACGTCGACGGGGACCAGAGCACCAACGACATCTCCGCCTTCATGGCCAATGGGGGGGCGGGGGGCTCTCCGGCGGACGACGACCCGGCGCTCTGGGAGGGCGTGGCGTATATCGCCAAGTCGCTTGCAAAGGCCGTCGTGGTCGACGGAGAGGGAGCGACGAAGCTCATCGAGGTCATCGTCACCGGGGCGAAGAACGACAACGAGGCACGCATCGCCGCGCGGTCGATCGTCGCCTCGAACCTGGTCAAAGCGGCCGTCTTCGGGGCGGACCCTAACTTCGGCCGGATACTGGCGGCGCTGGGCAACTCGGGCAGCGACTTCGACGTGGAGAAGGTCAGATTGACGCTCAAGAATGGCAGGAGCGTCGTGCTCTTCGAGAACGGGGCGCCCGTGATACTGCCGGAGTCGCCCGAGGAAGCGACGGCGCGCGGCATACTGCACGAGAAGCGCATCCAGGTGGTGCTCGAGCTGGGGGTCGGGGAAGGCAGAGGAGAGGCCTGGGGCTGCGATCTCAGCTACGACTACGTGCGGATCAACGCCTCCTATACGACCTGAGGGCGAGAGATGAAGAGAGATAGCCTTTCAAGCGCCCGCGCCGAGGGCGAGAGAACGATCGTCGTGATTAAGATTGGTGGCAGCTCGATTACGGGCGAGCACAAGCTGAAAGCGTTCGCCAAGGAGATCTCCGACATCGTCGCTGGAGGGCTCTCGCCCGTCGTCGTGCACGGCGGCGGACCGGATATTTCGGAGGAGATGCAACGCCGCGGATTGCCCATCAGGAAGGTCGCTGGACTGAGAGTGACGGATGAGGCGGCGCTCAAGGTCGCGGTCGATGTGCTCTCGTCGATCAACGGCAGGATAGTGCGTGCCCTCGAGGCTAGGGGCCTGAAGGCCGTGGGGATGATGGGCGCGGAGGGCGATACGGTCCTGTGCCGGAGGATGCCGCCCGCCATGGTGAAGGGCGAGCACGGCGCGGATCAGGCGGTCGATCTCGGTCTGGTCGGCGAGGTCGTCCAGGTACGTCCAGCGAGGCTCAGGGTATTGCTCCGTGCAGGCATCGTGCCGGTGGTCTTCCCTATCTGCGGCTCCGAACCTGGGAGCCTGATGAACGTGAACGCCGACACCGCCGCGGCGCACATAGCCAAGGCGTTGAAGGCGGAGGCTCTGGTGCTCATCACCGACGTGCCGGGGCTAATGATGGAGATGGGCAACGAGGGGACGGTCATTCCGATGTTGCGCTCATCCGACTTCGACTACCTGGTGAGGAAGGGCATCGTCACGGACGGCATGATCCCGAAGGTGGAGGCGTGCCGGATCGCGGTCGAGGGAGGGGTGAAGATGGCGCACATGATCGATGGGAAAGCGGAGGGCGCGATAACGGCGCAGCTCCTGTCCGGCGCTCACGCCGGAACGAGGATGATAAAGGGTTGAGGATGGTGGCAGAGAATGGATCTTGAGGATGTGAAGCGGCTGAGCGCGTCGTACCTGTTCCAGAACTACTCGCGGGAAGACGTCTGCTTCGAAAGGGGGGAGGCCGAGTTCCTCTTCGACCTCGGCAACTGCAGGTACATCGACTACGTCGCCGGCATCGCCGTGAATTGCCTCGGTCACAATCACCCGGCGATCGTCAATGCGGTCACCGAGCAGGCGAAGAGGATGATCCATGTCTCGAACTTATACGAGGTCAAGGAACAGGTCGAGCTCGGCGAGGCGATCGCGTCAATAGTTCCATGGCCCCTCTCAGTCTCGTTGTTCGTGAACAGCGGAGCCGAGGCGAACGAGGCGGCTCTGAAGCTCGCCGCGAAGCGCACCGGGCGCGGCAAGTTCGTCTCGATCAAGAACTCGTTCCACGGCCGCACCGCCGGGGCGCTAGCCGCGACCGGGCAGACCAAATACCAGGTCGGCTTCGAGCCGTTGCTGCCCAAGGCGTTCCAGTACATCGACTATCGCAGCGTCGAGGAGCTCAAGAGGAGCGTTACGAAGGACACCGCGGCCCTCATCCTCGAACCATTGCAGGGCGAGGGCGGAGTCATCCTGGGGGATATGGAGTTCATGAAGGCGGCGAGGGACGTCTGCACCGACACCGGGGCGATGCTCATCATGGACGAGGTCCAGACAGGCTTCGGGAGGACGGGCAAGTGGTTCGGCTTCGAGCACTTCGGCATCGTTCCAGACGTCGTCACCTGCGCCAAGGCGTTAGGCGGAGGGTATCCGATCGGCGCGATAATCTCGAGCCACAAGGTCTCTAAGGCGTTCACGCCTGGAACTCACGGCACGACCTTCGGCGGCAATCCCCTCGGCTGCGCCGTCGCGACCGCGGTCATCAACACCCTGAAGAAGGACAAGCTGGTGGAGCGGTCGGCGGTGAAGGGAGAGGAGTGGATGGCCCGGCTCAAGTCGCTCTCGAAGGACAAGTCCTGGGTCAAGGAGGTCAGAGGGAGGGGCCTGATGATCGGCATCGAGATGGAGGACGAGCGGGCGAAGGAGCTGAAGGCCTACGCGTTCTCGCGCAAGCAGCTGGTGAACGTGGCCCATGCGACGACACTCCGCCTGGTTCCCCCGTTGATCATCAGCGATCAGTCGATGAAGGCCTTCGACCTGACCTTCGAATCGTTCCTGACCAGGGCCTGACCCTGGCGGAACACATTTTAAATACCCTCATTCTTTTCGTTCTCTCCTCATGAAAGAGCCTGCCCAGAAGGAGAGCATAGCCGAGCGCACGCGTGCCTACATCGACGCGCATCCTTCGATCAAGGACTGTATCTCGAAGGACCTCATCAACTACTCCTCCCTGGCCAGGCAGATAATGAAGGACCTGGGCATCAAGAACGAGGAGGCGGTGATGATCGCCTGCCGCCGCTACGCGGTCAAGCTGGCGAAGAGCGACCACGAGCGCGACATCCTGCGCATCCTCGCGAACAGCCGCATAGAGGTCAAGACGAAGATATGCATCGTCACGGCGAAGAACGATTGGACCGTGCTCCACCGCCTCGAATCGGTCTTCCAGAAGCTGATCAATGAGAAGGCGATCATGCAGGTGATCCAGGGGGCACAGGCGATCACCATCATCGCCGA
>JAJRAL010000072.1 GCA_028679935.1 Methanomassiliicoccales archaeon
TAGGTATAGGAAGAAAGGTCCTCCGCACAACGCTGTGATGATCCCGACGGGCAATTCTGTCGGTGCCACAGCAGTCCTGGCGAGCGTGTCGGCCAGGATCAGGAAGATCGCCCCGGACAGCGTGGCCGCGGGGACGAGGGTACGGTGGCTCGACCCCACAATCAATCTCGATATGTGAGGGATTATCAGACCGACAAACCCGATAACTCCAGTGAATGCAACGGCTGCGGCTGCCATGAGCGCTGAGACGAAAAGCATCAACTTCTTCAGGAACTCGGGATTGGCGCCCAGATTGTGCGCTGTCTCCTCGCCGAGCAGAAGGGCGTCCAAGTCCCTCCCATAGAGGAAGACTACGACCGCTCCTGCGACGATGGGAAATACCAGTATCTGGACCACTTCCCAGCTTGCGAGTGTTAGGCTCCCCAATAGCCAGAAGATCAGCTGGTGATACTGCTGCCTGGCGAAGTATATCAAGAACGAGACCATAGCACCCAGGAAGGCGGCGACGGCAACGCCCGAAAGGAGCAGCGAATCGACGTAGACCTTACCTCTCACCGAGCCGAGCATGTACACTGAGAAAGCGGCGATCACTGCGGACACGAAAGCGAACATAGGAGGAGCGAACACACCGATTGTGGCGGATAGACCAAGCAGTCCCGCAATCGCCGCTCCTACTGCAGCACCAGATGATACGCCGATCACGAATGGGTCGGCCATCGAGTTCCTGAATACCGCCTGCATAGCAGTGCCCGAGCAGGCGAGTGCTGCGCCGACAAGCCCTGCCAACAAGACCCGCGGTATCCTCACGTTCCAGAAGACCCAATGGTATTCCGAATTGGTGAATATCGCCTTGACCGCTTCCGAGAAGGATATCTTCTCAGGGATGCCTGGGCCGATCGGGCCGAGCGTGCCGACTAGTATTGCCACGAATGCCGTGAGGACCAGCAGCGCTCCCAGTGCGCATATGATGAGGAGGCGCTTGCTCCTCAAGTGAGAGGGATCATGCCCTTCCTCAATGGGCTTCTCGGCACCGATCAGCACGACCACCTTTCTTGGTATACTTCAGGTGAACAGTTCTGGATGGATGATCTCTGCCATCTGCTCCAGTCCATCGACGACACGAGGCCCGTAACGGCTCACGAGGTTGTCATCGATGGAGTATATCTTGTCGTGTGAGACGGCGTACGTGTTGCTCCAACCGGACCGGGCCGCGAAGTCCGATGCGATTGTTGTCGTCATCGGTCCCGTTGTGTAGATTATCACCTGGGGATCCTGTGCGATGATGTACTCCGTTGTCAGTTCAGGATACTCGCTGCTCGCGTTGGACGCTATGTTTGCGCCTCCAGCAAGCCGAATAATGTCATTCCCGAAGGATCCGGGTCCGTAGGTCCAGAGAGGATAGTACTCGATGTAGGTCCTGATCTTTTCAACTCCTGAAGCGAGGGTCTTGTTCGTCACCGCATTGATCCTCGCCTGTAGGCCGGCAACAAGCGACTCGGCCTCCAGCGAGTGTCCGGTCAGGCTTCCAGCAAGGCGTAGATCCTTGATGACATCTTCCATTGTTCGAGTGGCGAAGATGAAGTACGGAACTCCCTGCGCCTCTAATTGGTCGAGCTGCGCCCTCGGCACAAGGTCGCTGCTGACGATGAGATCAGGCTTGAGGCTCATGATCACCTCGATGTTCAGTGTATAGGAGCCGATTTGCGGCAGGTTCTTTGCCTGGGCAGGGTAGTCGCTGTAGTTGTCAACTCCGACGACCTGGGAGCCCGCACCAACGGCGAACAGTATCTCCGTAGGCGAGGGAGCCACAGAGACTATCCTCTGAGGAATCCCGTGCAGCTCCACGGTCCTGCCGTAGTCGTCGACTATGTTCAGGGTGACTTTCTTCTGGGTCCCGCTGAGGACGTAGCCTGCGGAGAATCCTATCACGGATGATGCCACGACAGCTATTACCATCCAGACCTTCCAATCAAACGCACTTCCACTTTTCGATGACATTGTGCTCACTCCTTCTACGTTCACCCGCAGGCGCGCGCGCGACGCGCCGGGATGAATAGGCATGTCTTAAAGCATACTTGAAATACTGAAAGTGTATTTGATTGTTTGCATCAAGATGGGCTGAAGAAGCTCCGCTCAGTACAATGGAATGGAAGAAATGAAAGGGAGTTGAAAGGGTTTGAACGAATGCGCTGCCTACTGCTCACATCAGGCTGACTTCGTCCCTTCCTCGAGGCTGGCTTCCAGTATGTCCATTGCTTGCTCGAGGATATCGTCGGGCATTATGATCGACGGATGCAGCCTTACGACATTGTCATAGGTGCCACAGGTCAGGAGGATCAGGCCCTTTTTCATCGCTGCGACTTTTGTCGCCTTCGTCTCCTTGGCGGCAGGGGTCTTGGATTTCGGGTCGCTGACAAGCTCGATAGCCATCATCGCACCCATCCCTCTGACGTCGCCGATGATCGGGAACCGAGACTGCATCTCCTTCAAGCGCTTCGTGATGTACGCGTTGATCCTGGGGACGTTCTTCATGCCCTTCTCGATCACACCGAACTGGGCGAGTGCGGCAGCGCATGCCACGGGATTGCCTCCGAAGGTGCCACCCAGACCTCCGACTTGTGGAGCGTCCATTATCTCGACCCTTCCAGTGGTCGCGGACACGGGGAAGCCGCCCCCAATACCCTTGCCAGAAACAAGTATGTCAGGCTCAACGCCCTGCCAGTGCTGTACCGCCCACATCTTCCCAGTCCTACCAGCGCCGGTCTGGATCTCGTCGTCGACGTAGACCGCGCCGTGCTTCTTGCATATCTTCGTGATCTTGGCGTAGAATTCCTTTGGAGGTACGATGAACCCGCCCTCTCCTGCGACTGGCTCACCGATCAGGCACGCGACCTTGCCCTGGAACTGGGGGCTCGACCATGTCTCGTCGATCTTGTCTGCGCACGCTACGCCGCAAGATGGATAGTCCATCTTGAACGGGCATCTGTAGCAGTAGGCGAATTCGACCTTGTATGTTTCTGGCAGAGGGCCGAAGCCGGCCTTGTAGGGCATCTCCTTGGATGTGAGAGCCATGGCCATCATCGTCCTGCCGTGGAACGCATGAACGAACGAGAACGCTGCTGGTTTCTTCGTGTAGTGTCTGGATATCTTCACCGAGTTCTCAACCGCCTCAGCGCCGGAGTTGTACAGAACCGACTTCACAAGCCCTGGGTGCGGTGCGATCGTGGCCAACTTCTCCGCCAATCTCACGTAACCCTCATACGGCGTGACCTGGAAGCATGTGTGGAGGAACTTGTCCGCTTGATTCTTAACCGCTGCGACAACCTCTTTCGGCCTGTGCCCCACGTTCGTGACGCCGATCCCGCTGCCGATGTCGATGAAAGTATTCCCATCAACGTCCCAGAGCAGGGAGCCCTCGGCCTTCTCGATATAGACGGGCGCGCTGATGCCCATCGCCTTCGACAGATACTTGTCTCTCAGCTTGCCGAGTTCCACGGATTTCGGTCCCGGGACCTCGGCAGTCTTTATTGAAGCCTTTTTCGCTGCCATGTTAATACCTCGAAGTTCGTGCGACTAAGTACGCTTTCATTCGCGCATAGTTGAAACTATAGATAGTCTTTTCGAAACGACATGGGCTGGATCCCAGGCGACCAGGTCTATCCAGCAGCGACGCTCCTGAGGCCGGTCTCGAATATCGATAGCCCTGCGTCGAGAAGCTCATCTGTGATCACCAGGGCAGGCATTATTCGCGCAACGTTCCCCGAGCGGCCGCCTTTCCAGGCAATGAGGCCGTTCGAAAAGCACTCCTTCTGCAACCTAGAGAGCAGGTCCGGGTCGGGCGCTTTGGACGCCCCACGCTTGACCAGCTCGATTCCGACATAGAGCCCCCGTCCCCGAACGTCCCCTATCACATCCAATTTGGACGCCATCTCCTGGCAGCGTTTCATGGTCCGCTGGCCGAGCCGATGAGAGCGTTCCGCGAGGTCGTGTTTCACCATGAACTCGATGCCCGCGACGCCGGCGGCACAGGACAGCGCATTGCCCCTGAATGTGCCGACGTGGGCGCCCGGACCCCATGTGTCCAATTCCTTCTTGAAGACGATGCCCGAGATCGGCAGCCCACTGCCCAACGATTTTGATACCGTCATGATGTCGGGCGTGACCTTCTCATGCTCCATCGCGAACATGTTGCCCGTTCTGCAGAATCCAGTCTGGATCTCGTCGGCAATCATTATCAGACCGTAGCTATCGCATATCCGCCTGACCTCTTTCAAGTATCCCGGAGGCGGAGGAACGATTCCTCCTTCGCCCTGGATCGGCTCGATGAGAAGCGCTCCCGGAGCCGCAAGGCCCGTGTCGGGGTCCCTTATCAGATGCTCGAGATAATGCGCACAAGATAAGCCACAATCAGGATGCTTCAGACCAAATGGGCACCTGTAGCAGTACGGATAAGGCGCGAAGTAGACCTCTGGCACTCCCGGCAGGTAGTTGGCCTTGGCTGATCTCTTCGCGGTCAGCGAGAGAGACATACCCGAAACGCCGTGCCAACCCCCCTCGAACGAGACAACCCCAGGCTTCTTAGTGTTGAACTTTGCCAGCTTTACTGCTGCCTCGACTGCATCGGCTCCTGTCGGCCCGCACATGAGCACCTTTGAGTGATTCTTGAGCCCTCCAGGCGCCAACTCGACGAGTCTCTTCGACAAGGCGACCCTGGGCTGGGATGGGAAATCCAGTCCATGCGTGACCCTCTCCGCCTGTTTCTTGACCGCTTCAACCACTTGCGGGTTCGAATGGCCCACATTGAGTGCGCCCACGCCTCCGCTGAAATCGATGAAGATGTTGCCGTCGAGGTCTTCGACA
>JAJRAL010000003.1 GCA_028679935.1 Methanomassiliicoccales archaeon
GGAGAGCAAGGAGAACGCCTGCAGCATCGGCGCGTCCGCCCTCTCGATCACCGAGCCGAGGATGCAAATGAGGATGTTGAGCGCGTGCACGCCCAGGCAGGCCATGGGGTAGCCGAAGAAGTAGAGCGCCTCGGCCAAGAGGATGAGCGCGCTCGGGACGATGATCTCTAGCTTGGACCGCATGGCCGACGGTGGATTAAGTGAACGCTACTTAATTTTATCCGGCTCGATATCCGAGCCAGTATCTGCCATCTATCCGAGCACGACCGTTTTCGTCTGCTCCCTCATGAACTGCTGCAGGTACCAGACCGAGCCGGTTCCCTTGCCCGTCGAGCCTGAGGCCTTCCAGCCGACGAAGGCCTGCGAGCCGACCATCGCGCCGGTGCAAGCGCCCCGCCTGCGGTTCGAATAGACAACCCCGCTCTCGATGTTCTTGAAGAAGTAGTCGATGTCGTCCTCCTCCTCGCTGAAGATGCCCGCGGTCAGCCCGAACGAGGTGGAGTTCGCCATCTGGACCGCCTCCTCGAGCTTGTCGAAGCCCTGGGTGCAGAGGAACGGCAGGAAGAGCTCGTTCTTCATCATCCAATGGTCTTCCGGCAGCCCGGAGACGATGGTTGGCTCGACGTAGTAGCCATGACCGAGGTAGTCGTCGGTCAGGCGGTGCCCTCCACACAGAATCTTGCCGTCGGCCTTGCCCATCTTGACGTACTTCTCGAAGTCGTCGACCTTCTTTTCCTCGATCACCGGCCCGTAGGAGCATTCGCGCAGCGCCGGATGGACGATCTTCAGTTCCTCCGCGCGCTTCACCAGCTCCTCCTCGAAGTCGTCCTTGACGCGGAAATGGACGTAGAGGCGGCTCGCCGCCGAGCACTTCTGCCCGCCGTAGCCGAAGGTGGAGTTGATGACGCCCTCGACCGCCTTCTCCATGTCCGCGTCGAGCGTCACGATAACGGGGTTCTTCGAGCCCATCTCCGCGATGACCGGGATCGGCTTCTCGCGCAGCGACTTCCTGATGATGTCGTAACCGACCGCCTTCGAACCGGTGAAGACGATGCCGTCGATGTCGGGGTGGGCGACGAGCCTCTCGCCGACGTCCTTGCCAGAGCCGGCGACGTAGTTCGCAACTCCGGGAGGCAGGCCCGCCTCATCGAGGATGTCGAACACGCGACGCAGGGCGTAGGGGGCGAGCGTCGAAGGCTTCACCACGACGGTGTTGCCGGTGATCATCGCCGCGGCCGACATGCCGACCGAGATCGCCACCGGGAAGTTGAACGGGCAGACGACGCCCCATACGCCATACGGCCTGAGGAACGAAGACGAGCGCTCATCCTTGTACGCCGAGAGGAGCTTCGTCGTGTACCCGTCGTTCTTGTCCATCTCCGAGCAGTAGAAGCGCATGAAGTCGATCGCCTCGTCGACGTCGGCCAGCGCCTCATACCGGTTCTTGCCGTTGTCGAAGGTTAGCATGGCGCCGAGCTCGTACTTGTGCTCGCTCATGAGCCTGGCCGCCTTCTCGAGTATCTTGATCCGCTCGGTCGGGTCCTTCTCCGACCACTCCTTGAACGCCGTTCGCGCGGCCCGGACCGCCTTATTGACATCCTCCTTGTCGCCGGACTGCATCTTCGCCATCACAAGTGTCGTGTCGGCGGGGGAGCGCTTCAACCACTTCGCCTTGCTCTTCGCCGCCTTCCCGTTGATGACGTTCGCGAGCTCCTGCTTCTCGGAGAAGTCCTCCCTGACCACCCTCACCGCGCTCTCGTAGGTCTCGTGGAACCGCTCGTCCTCCCTCGCCTCTGCCGCACGGAGGTAGGTCAGTTCGTTCTTGAAGGTCATTCGTGACACCTGGATGGACGAGGGATGCGGGCACCATAAATAGGTGTCGAGAAGGCATGCCAGGACGTGGCAGGGCGCATCTATTTCTAATATCCCCGCTCAATCGCCGGCCGATGGAACGGAAGCGCGGGACCATGGCCAAGATGCTGGTGATGCTGGCCGCGCTCGGCGTCATCTCATGGCTCCTGCTCCAGCTGCCTGGCTTCGTCGAGGCGGACTCGAACCTGTTCCTCGGGATCAACTCGTTCTACGATCCGACCACGGCGAGCATCCTTTCTGCCATTACCTTCCTCGGCTCGGTGCCGATGGGACTGATCTGGGTTGCCGGCCTCTTCGTCTTCCGCCGGAGGGACCTCGCCCTCTACGTGCTCGTCGCCGTTCTAATCGAGGTCGCCTACGTCTGGATCACCAAAGAGCTCGTCAATCGTCCCCGCCCATACGAGGCGCTTCCGAACGTCAACTACGTCGCGGCGCAGTTCGGGCAGTCGTTCCCATCGGGGCACGCCGCTGGCGCTTTCGCGGTGGCCTTGGTCCTGGGAAAGAGGGAGAGATGGACCCTTTTCCCGCTGATCTTCGTCTCGGTGTTCGTGGCGCTCGCCCGGGTCTACATCGGCGTCCATTATCCTTCCGACGTGATCTGTGGCGCGATCGCCGGCGCGATCATCGGCTACTCCGTCGGCAAGATGGACCTCGCACCGGTCCAGGCCTATTTCGGACAGCTCGAGCATAGGCTCTTGAACCGCATAAGCAAATCCGCAACCTAGGCGGGCGGACGCTACCAGGATGGGCAATCCATTTATGCCTCTGATGCTTCCGCCAAAGCCACAGGAGGAGAGCATGAACGGGCACGGGCTGGGCGAACGGGGTAGCATAGCGATCACGCTGCTCGCCGCCCTGATGCTCGGCTCCGGTTACGTCGTCATCAAGTCGGGGCTGGGCGGCATCGACCCATTCCTCTTCTCGGCCGTCACCGTCGGGATCGGCGGGCTGATCGCCCTCGGCTACACCCTCTCGAGAGGAACGTTCACCTGGCGCATCTTCACGTACTGGGAGGCCTGGGCGGGGATGACGGTCACGTTCGCATTGCTCGCCTCGCAGTACGTGGGTCTCAGCATGACCAAGGCCTCGATCGGCGGCCTGATCGTCGGAGGAAACGTGATCGTCGTCGCCCTGCTCTCGGCCTTCCTGTTCCGCGAACATCTGACCCGGGGCAAGGTCGCCGCCTTGGCGATGGGCCTGGTCGGGCTGTTCATAATCACCACCAAGCTGGACGTGGGGGGCCTGACGGAGGAGCAGCTGATCGGCGACATGCTGTTGGTGATCACCTCGGTCTGCGTCGCCCTGACGATCGTGCTGTCGAAGCTCGCGCTGAGAAGGATGACATTCGACCAGTTCGTGCTGAGCCTGCACCTCTTCACGCCGCTGCCGCTGCTCGCCGTCTACGCGCTCTTCGGCCATCCGACCCAGATCCAGGCGGTCGACCTCCAGTACATCCTCTACATCGGGATCGTCTGCACCGCGGTGCCGACGCTGCTGTACGTCAAGGCGCTGGAGTCGATCTCACCGGTGATGTCGAGCGCCATGACCCTGACGGAGAGCACCTTCGCCGCCGTGCTCGGCATCCTGGTGCTGAACGATCAGCTCGATATCTTCGTCGTGGTCGGAGCCGCACTGGTCTTCCTCTCGATTCTTCTGGTGACGAGAAGGACGACCGCCAACGATGGCAATGAGACTCAATCGACGGCCGAGCCATAGACTAAGCTCGTTAGTGATATCAGAGCAGATAGTTTCAAGCCTGGTCTTGCAAGTTGCCGTCCGAGGAGAGATGAGAGAACACGCCGTCGCCGCGATAATCCCTGCGTACAACGAGGAGCTCACGATCGGGAGTGTCGTCCTGAAGGCGCGGAACTACGTCGGCGATGTCTACGTTGTCGATGACGGCTCGTCCGACGAGACCGCAAGGGTCGCCGAGGCGGCCGGAGCGAGGGTCTTCAGGCACCCGAACAACGGGGGCAAGGCCAAGGCCGTACTCTCCGCATTCTCCCAGATCAAGACCATGGGCTACGACGCCGTCGTGATGCTCGACGCAGACGGCCAGCACGAGCCGGACGAGATACCGATCGTCCTCGGTCCGGTGCTCGACGGTTCGGCGGACATGGTCATCGGCTCAAGGTTCATGAACGGCTCGGACGGCATCCCCCGCTACCGCAAGGCCGGGCAGGTCGTCCTCAATGCGGCGACCGACTTCGGGGCGAAGGTGCACGTCACCGATTCGCAGTCAGGATTCAGGGCGCTCGGCAGGGACGCGGTCGACAACATGAACTTCATGTCATCCGGGTACACGCTCGAGTCGGACATGATCAACCATCTAGCTGAGAGGGGGATGAGGATCACCGAGGTCCCGATCCCACCCAAGTACGCCGCGCCCAACAACCACAAGAAGAACTCAATGACGCACGGCATGGGCGTCCTGAACGGGGTGGTTGGATTCGTGGGCTACCGCCGTCCCCTCCTGTTCTTCGGCGTCCCCGGTGTCGCGATGGTAGTCGCTGGCCTAATCGTCGGCTTCATGGCGATCGAGGGCTACTTCATCTGGGGCTGGCTCTTCCAGTCCATGTTGGCTACGGTGTTCGTCATAATCGGAACGATACTCATGATCGCCGGGCTGACGCTCAACTCCCTCGTGGCGCTGATGAAATCGAGCCGCGTCGAGCTATGACGCTGCGCTCGGTTCTGCCTTCGCCACTTGATAACAGAGAGTCGTGCCGGATTCACCCAACCTCGCGTTCCGGGTATCTGGCTTCCGATATCAAGTCGAATCACTTGTGATTCTCACCCGTGATTATTTAAATAGATACCTAGGGGGTGTAACCCCACTCAAGGTGGGTAGAATGCACGCGCTCGAGACATCAAGATTGCTAACGGAAGAGTACACCGCCAAGATACTCCTGGCAACGATGGGCAAGCCGAAGAGCGCCTTCGAGCTGAGCAACAAGCTGAACATCCCCATCGCCGCGTGCTACCGCAAGATCAGGGTCCTCGAGCAGGCGGGCCTCATAGTCTGCGAGGAGCGAAAACTCACCCAGCAGGGAAAGAGGATGTCGTTCTATCGTTCCCGGGTCCTCAACGCCCAGATAGTCTTCGAGAAGAACAAGATCAGGGCGAGGCTCCAGATGATCGACGGCACGGTCGAGGACTACAACTACGACGTCGAGTCGAGCTTCATCGCCGACGCCCTGCCCGTCGGGTTGGTCCGCGCGTAGTTCTTTGAATCCGTTTCTCAGTAGGTTGGGCAGACCTCGGGGGCACAGGCGTCGACCGGCCTAGGCCTGGCGATCATCAGGGTGCTCGTTGACGATTGCAGGGGCAAGGTATGGGCCGACGATCGAGTGAAGGGCGAGCCGAACAAAGGCGCAAAGATGGTCGTCGAGCTGAGGCTCGCGGCTAGCTGAAGAACGTCGCTATTCCCGTCTCCAAGCCGACCCTCGCCTCGAAGCATATCTTGTCTCTCGCAAGGTTCACGTCCGCGACGCTTCGTCTGATGTCCCCCCGCCTCGCCTCGACGTGCCTGATCGGCGACTTGCCTCCGCTCACCTTCACCACCGTCTCGGCGAGCTTCAGGATGCTCGTCTCCTTTCCTGAGCCGCAGTTGAAGGTCATGTTGGTAGCGTCCGACTCGACCAGGCGCACCACCATCCGGGCGACATCGGAGGCATGGATGAAATCCCTGGTCTGCCCCCCGTCCCCTTCGATTACGAGCGGCTCGCCCTGCTTGGCCCAGCCGACGAACTTCGTCATCACTCCCGAGTAGGAGCTCGATGGGTCGGCTCGGTCCGAATAGAAATTGAACGGCCTGACGATGGCGTGCTCCATGCCGAACATCCGGCTGTACTCGCGGACGTATTGCTCCGAGCAGACCTTGCTCGTGCCATAGAACGAGAGGGGGTTCTGCGGATGGTCCTCGCGGACCGGGATCGCGATCGGGTCGCCATAGGTCGCGGCAGATGAGATGAAGATGAACCTGCGCGCCTTCGCCTTGCGCGCGGCCTCGAGTACGCTCGCCGTCCCGCCGAGGTTCGCGTCCATGTCGCCCAGGGGGTTCAGGTTGCTCCAGTCGACCGATATCTGTGCCGCGCAGTGCACGACGACGTCCGACCCGGCCACGAGCCTCTCCATCTCGACCCGGTTCGTGATGTCCGCTCGCTCCACCAGGTCGCGGTGAGCCTCGAAGCGCGGGCTGACGAGATCGACGCCGAGCACATCGTGACGGTCCACGAGCTGGTCCAGCAGGAACGAGCCCAATTGCCCAGACGCCCCGGTGACGAAGACCCTCATTCAGACAGGCATTCGGCCGTCTACCAGATATCACTTGCGATTGAACGGTGCGGGCTCCTATCGATGGAAGACCTACTCCTTGCCCTCGACCTTCTCCGACGTGGCCTTCTCCAACCCGGGGAGGCGCGGACTCTTACACTTCCAGCACTCCGTCCACTTGTTGATGTTCATCGCGCCGCACTCAGCACAGCGCCAGGTGTCGATATAGCCTATGGGGGCGCAGGTCTCGCATTCCAAACCCTCCCCTCTCTTCTTCTCCGCCATCTTCATCCCCCGTGGATCGCCTTGCGTTTGGCGAGCATAAGGTCCATGGCCCGCATCAGGTCGGTGCGGGTGACGAGGCCGACGAGGCTCCTGCCCTGCACGACGAGCACGCGCCCGATGTTCTTGGCCGACATGATCTTGAACACCTCGACGGCCTGCTCCTCAGGGCCGATGGTGATCAACGCTCTGGACATGATCTGGCCGACCTTGACCGAGGCGCGCTCGTGCTCCTTGATCTTGGTGACATCCTCCAGGGTGACGACGCCGACGGGCACTCCCCCTTCGACCACAGGATAGCCGATGTGGCGCTCGGTCATCATCCGTTGCATCACCTCAGCCAGGGTCGTCTCCGGGGTCACGGTGACGACGTTGGAGGTCATGATCTCGCTCACCTTGACGCCCTTCAGAGCCGTGGTGATCTGCGTAATCCTCCACTCCTCGTCCGCGCCAAGGTAGATGAAGAACGCGATCAGGATGAGCCAGAAATTGATGAGGACGCCAACG
This sequence comes from Methanomassiliicoccales archaeon, assembly GCA_028679935.1. The sequence continues at coordinate 6,937 of JAJRAL010000003.1, forward strand.
ATCGCCATCGCGATCGCCAAGTACTTGCCAATCCAGACGGCGATCTGGGTCGCCCGGAGGAAGTCCATTCGCTTCGCCAGCTCCGCCCTCAGCACCCTGCCCCCGTCCATCGGGAAGGCGGGCACTAGGTTGAAGAAGCCCAAGAAAAGGTTGTAGAAGGCGATGATACTGAGCGTGATGGCGATCGCCTGCACCGCGACCGTGCTGCCGAGGTCGTTGACGACAAGGAAGAGCGGAGTGAAGATGAGCCCTATCAATATCGAGGAGAGCGGACCGACGAACGCCATCCAGGCCTCGCCCTTCGCCTCGTCCGGAGCGTCCTCGATTTGCGAGAGCCCGCCGAAGATGAAGAGCGTGATGCCCGAGATCTTGTAACCCCGCCTCACCGCGACGACCGAGTGAGCGAGCTCGTGGATCAGCACCGAGACGAAGAAGATGATGGCCGAGAAGCTTCCCCAGATGATCTTCTCGACGTCGGTGATGGGCAGGTCCGCGTAGCCGAGCGGGAAGATGTAGATCGTGACAGCCGAGTATGCGAAGACTATCGCGAACAGGGGCAGGATGAGCAGTAGGCTGATGTGAAGGAAGACGGGGATGCCGAACAACCTGCCGATCTTTAGGGAGCCGGATGGCATCGATTCGCCTTTGCGAGCGCGCCCTACTTATCCCCTTTGATGCGTGGAAGAGCGGCCAGGGCTTCCGCTGGATATCGAAAGAATAAGAACTGAGGGGGGCAGAGCCCCCGGAAAGGTTTAGGGCCGCCTGAAGAAGGCGTAGCCGAGGATGGCGAAAATGGCCACGATAGAGGCGGCCATCGCCCCGAGCACGATCGCGTTGTTGCCGTTGGTCGTCGAGGAATCGGTCTTCAGCTTCGAGACATCGACGGTCAGGTTGCCGATCTCGGTGTTTATCGTCGCGACGTCACCCTCGAGCGCCGTCACCCTGCCCTGTAGCTGACCGAGCGAGGTGATGATCGTTGCGATGCTGTTCTTGATCTCGATGACCGTCGTGTTGATCGCATCAATCTTCACCTCGATCCTGCCCAGGGTGGTCACGATCGTGGCGACCGTGCCATTGAGGGCGACGAGCTTCGCGTTGATCGCGTCGAGCTTGACCTGGCACTGACCGACCTGGGTGAGGATCGTCGCGACCGTGTTGTTGATGGTCACTACCCTCGCCTGGATGTCCGTCACGTTCACCAGAATCTCCCCGACCGTCGTGTTCACCAGGGCCAATGTCCCGGATATCGAGACCAGCTTCGCGTTAATCGCACTGCAGTTCGCCAGGATCATCCCGATGTCGGTCTGGATCACTGCGATGCCGTTCTCAATCGCCAATAGGCGGCCGTCGATGACCGATATGTTCACCAAGATCGTCCCGATGTCGGTCTGGATGGTCACTAGCGTGTCCTGGATTTCGGATACTTCGGCGTTGATCTCGTCGCAGTTGACCAGCAGCTCACCGACGGTCGTGTTGATGTACGCGACGTCGCCCTGGATGGTTATGAGTGTCGCATCGATGTCATCGAGGGTCACGGAGATCGTCCCGATGTCGGTCTGTATCGTCGCGATATCGTCCTCGATCGATACCAGCGTCGCGTCGATGTCGGACACGTCGACTTGTATCGTGCCGATGTCGGTCTGTATCGTCGCGATATCGCCTTGGATCGTCACCAGGATCGCGTTGATCTCAGTGATGTTGACCTGGATCGTTCCGATGTCCGTCTGGATTGTCGCAATGTCGCTCTGGATCGATACCAGGGTGGCGTTGATCGTGTCGAGCGTCGCCGTTATCGTCCCGATGTCGGTCTCAATCGTGGCAATGTCATCCTCGATGCTGACCAGGGTGGCGTTGATGTTCGAGATGTCCACCTGGATAAGCCCAACGCTGGTCTGGATCAGCGAGATGTTGCCCTCGATGGCGATCAACCGAGCGTTCCAACCGGTCAGGGTGTCGCTCACCAGGAAGGTGCGTATCTGGCTGCCGAACTCCGTCTCGCCGAACTGGACCTGCGCGAACAGCGTGTACTCGCCGGCGTCCGCATCGCTCGGGAGAGTGAAGCGGATCCGGCACAGGCCATCGGTCATCACGGTCACGTCGCCCGTCAGATCTTGGACCGAACCGTCGGGACCGTAGAGGTCAAGCGACAGGATCGTCACGTCTATCGGGATCCCGCGCACCGAGGTCAACATCCAGAAGTCCACCACTTCGCCCGCGAAGTGCATGCTTCCAACATCGAGCGTCACGATGACCGGCGTGTCGTCGGTCACCTCGAAGACGGTCGTCGCGGTGTTGCCGAACTCATCGGTCAGGTGCAGGTGGTAGAGCCCAGCGAGCGAGAACGGTATGACCGCAGACACGTTCGCAACTCCCGTCGAGTTCGTCATGCCGTAGGCGATCGGCATGTCCTCGAAGAACAGCGTCACATTCGCGTTGGCTGCGAAGCCTGCCGCCGTCACGTAGATGTGCGTCCCTGCCGGACCCTCGAATGGGAAGACGCTGATGGCCGGCGTCCCGATCAGGAACGGCGTCCCAGTGATGAAAGCCAGGGTGGGCATCGTGTCCGTTCGTATCAAAGCCCAAACGTACGTCTCCTCGGTGTTGACGCCGGAATCGGAGCAGGCGGTCCATGCCTCGCCGTTCCAGAAGTTCAACCTCAGGTCTTCCTCATTGATGGTCGGAGGCAGGAGCCCTGGATCATAGTAGACCCGTATCTCGATCTGCGTCACTCCTGTCGGATCCTCGAGATGCACGTCCACATAGATCCCTGCGTCGATCCCGCCGAATGTTCCTTCAGGGTTCGAATCGTACCTGATGACCCCGACTGTCACGTTGCCCGGGCCCGTCATCGCCACATAGATGCCACTGTTCGCAATGTCGTCGAGCGGGTTGCCCTCGGTGATCAGTTCCTTCGTCCCGTTGCCGTCGATCAACTCCGCCGGCGGATAAGGCACCCTCAGCCACGGCCTCCAGATGATGTTGCCCGGCACGTCGATCCTGAGGCCGTCGCCCGAACCTGGGGCGTCTCCGCCCGGTCCGCTGACGTTGCCCCACCAGTTGTACCTGGCATCGAGCACGTCGGACATCGCGTTGCCGACGCCGACCGTGTTGCCGGCGATGTTGTTGAAGTTGACCAGGCTGCCTGGCGAACTGCCGAGCTCGGCCACGCCCATCACGCCGTTGCTCAATATGTCGTTGAAGAGGATGGTCGTGTTCGCCGCGCCGTCGAGGATTATCGCCACGCCGACGTTGTCCGAGATGTTGTTGGTCTCGATGTCCACCCCAGCGGTGCCGATGACGTAGATGGCGTTGAGCCAGCCAGTGAGTAGGCTGTCTCCGACGTAGTTGTTGAGGCCTGCGTTGAAGAACAGCACTCCGGTGGCGGTGTCGCCGATCAGGCTCAGGCCGGTCAGCAGGTTCCCGCTGACATTCACGTCATGCGCCCCCGCCTCGACGAAGATGCCGTTCCCGCCGATCGTCCCACCGAGGTTAGAGATGTCGTTGGTGAGGATCTGCGCGGTCGCTCCGTTGAGCACGTGGACACCTTTCTGGACCATGCTGTTGCCGACGCTCGTGCCGTCACCGACGATCACATTCGAGATCACATCGGCCGATGACAAGAGGCCATCTACACGTATCGCTTCGCCTTGGCAGGACACGAAGTTGTTCAGGATGATGTGGCCAGTGCCGTAGGTGAATAGGCCCGCGTCGCCGATCTGGACCCCGAACACGTTGGGATCGCTGTCGAAGACGGGATGCCTGATGTCGGTGATGTTGTTGCCCACGATGGTGGCGTTCGCGCCGTCAACTATCCTGATGCCCGCGACGAGCCCATTCGCCGGCCCCATGATGTTGAAGCCAGTGATCGTCGGGCTCGCCCCGTTGTTCACCAAGATGATGTAGCCGGAGACGCTCGGGTTGGGCGATATGATGTTGGTCGGGTCCGCCCCCATCCCGATCAGCGTCACGCTGCGGTCGACGGTTATCTCCTCGGTGAAGTTGCCATTGCCGACGTAGATGGCATCGCCCGGCGTTGCGGCGTTGATGCCTCTCTGGATGCTGCCGCTCAGTTGTGTCACGTAGAGATTGCCAGCCGTCCATCGGACCAATCCCAGACCGCTCTCGTCAAGCGCGTGCCAGACCTTGTCTTCGATCGCGAAGTTCTGCCCCAGGGTGCTGTTCTCGCCCGTGTTGCCCTCGAAGAGCACCGCGGTGGCGTCGATGTTGCGCGGGCTTCCGATCAACCTGATGTACTGGTCGGTGATGCCGGTGAAGGCCATTGGCGCAGCACCGCTGAACGCAACCACCGCTCCGGTGCCCTCGACCCCGATGCCGTTCAATCCTCCGACAACGAGGGAATCAAGGATCGTCACGATGGTGGTCGCGTTCGA
>JAJRAL010000164.1 GCA_028679935.1 Methanomassiliicoccales archaeon
GCCGACATCAAGATCCCCGAGAAGCTTGCGGACCAGGTCATCGGGCAGGATTCCGCCGTCGAGGTCATCAGGAAGGCGGCAGAGCAGAAGCGCCACGTCATGCTCATCGGCGAACCGGGCACCGGCAAGTCGATGCTCGCGCGCTCGATGACGGAGTTCCTCCCCAAGGGAGATCTCCAGGACGTGATCGCCTACCACAACCCCGAGGACTCGAACGAGCCGAAGATCCGGGTCGTTCCAGCGGGGAAGGGAAAGGAGATCGTGGCCGCGCAGAAGCGCGAGGCCATGCAGAAGAAGGCGCAGCGCAACTCGATGGTCACGGCGATCGTGTTCATGGTGGTCATGCTCTCGGTCGTCCTCTACCTTCAGTCCGGCGACGCGACCATCATACTCTGGGGCATAGTCGCGGCCGCGATCATTTTCATCGCCATGCGGTACTCCGGCGGCAGGCAAGAGAATCTGATGGTGCCGAAGCTACTGATCACCCACGACGAGAGCGAGATGCCTCCATTCGTGGACGCTACCGGCGCGCACGCCGGCGCGCTGCTGGGCGATGTCAAACACGACCCATTCCAGAGCGGAGGCCTGGAGACCCCGGCGCACGAGCGCCTGGAGGTCGGTGCGATACACAAGGCTTCGAAGGGCGTCCTGTTCGTCGACGAGATCAACATGCTGCGCATCGAGTCGCAGCAATCGCTCCTCACCGCTCTCCAAGAGGGCAAGTTCTCCATCACCGGCCAGAGCGAGCGCTCCTCCGGCGCGATGGTGAAGTCCGAGGCGGTCCCGTGCGACTTCATCCTCGTCTGCGCCGGTAACCTCGATGCGGTTCAGGGCATGCATCCGGCACTGCGCTCGAGGATACGCGGCTACGGCTACGAGGTCTACATGAAGTCGATCATGGTGGACACGGCCGAGAACCGCACCAAGCTCATCCGCTTCGTGGCCCAGGAGGTCTCGAAGGACAAGAAGATACCGCACTTCGAGAGGAGGGCGGTGGCGGAGATAATCAAGGAGGCCCAGCGCCGCGCTGGCCGCAAGGGCCACCTGACCCTGAGGCTGAGAGAGCTCGGCGGACTGATCCGCGTCGCCGGAGACATAGCGCGCGAGGAAGGCAAATCCCTGGTGACCGCGGAGCACGTCTACTCCGCGAAGAAGATCGCCCGCTCGCTCGAGCAGCAGATCGCCGACCGTTACCTGGAGGCGAGGAAGGACTACCGGATGTTCGGCGTCGAGGGAGCCGAGATCGGCGTCGTCAACGGCCTTGCGGCCCTGAACACCGAGTCGACCATGTCCGAGTACTCCGGCATCGTGCTCCCGATCGTCGCGGAGGTCACCCCGGCGCAGGCGAAGAGCGCCGGCAAGGTCATCGCCACCGGCAAACTGGGAGAAATCGCCAAGGAGGCTGTCCAGAATGTCTCCGCCATCATCAAGAAGTACACCGGCGAGGACATCTCCAATCACGATGTTCACGTGCAGTTCATCGGAACCTACGAGGGCGTGGAGGGCGACTCGGCGTCGATATCCGTCGCCACCGCGGTCATCAGCGCGCTCGAGGAGGTCCCGGTCGACCAGACGGTCGCGATGACCGGCTCGCTGAGCGTACGCGGCATGGTCTTGCCGGTGGGAGGCGTGACGGCGAAGATCGAGGCGGCGGCCGAGGCGGGCATCAAGAAGGTCATCATCCCGCTGGCGAACATGCGCGACGTGGTGCTCGAGGACAAGTACATCGGCAAGATCCAGATCGTCACCGCGTCGAACATGTCCGAGGTGCTGGAGAACGCGCTCGTCGGGGGCATCAAGAAGGACAGCCTGCTCAAGAAGCTGGCGGCCCTGGTCGATATGCGCCCGTCGCCAATCGCCCCGCAGAGGCCGTCGCTCAACGGCTAGGTGCCCGGCTCCGTTCCGCCACGGAAAGGTTGAATAGCGCCTCATGTCTGTATGACTGGCAGACCAATGAGCGACGATTCTTTCAATGCCCTGGTCATCGGACGCTTCCAGCCATTCCACAAGGGGCACCTGGAGGTCATCCGCACCATCGCCCAGGACTGCGACACCGTCACCATTGGCATCGGCAGCGCGCAGTTCTCCCACACGCTTGAGAACCCGTTCACCGCCGGCGAGAGGCACCTTATGATCTCGCGGGCGCTCAAGGAGGTCGGGTTGGAGGACTACTTCCTCGTGCCGATAGTCGACGTCAACCGGTACGCGGTCTGGGTGGCGCACGTCGTCTCCCTCGTCCCTCCATTCAATGCGATCTACAGCAATAACCCGCTGACTCGGAGGCTCTTCGAGGAGGCCGGCTACGAGGTCAGAGACTCGCCGCTCTTCAACCGCGAGATCTACTCTGGCACGGAGATCCGACGGCGCATCGTCACCGGCGAGGACTGGAGGTCGGCAGTGCCCGAGGCGGTCGCGGAAGTGATCGACGAGATTGACGGCGTGAACCGGCTGAAGGAGCTCACCAAAGGCAGTCCGCCGCTGAGGTATGGGGATGAACCTAGCGAGGGAAGTTGGGAGGACGGCTAGGGACAAGGGTCGGACGGTCGCGCTCGCCGAATCCATCACCGGCGGGCTGGCGGCCAGCCTCATGACCGACGTCCCGGGCTCTTCGGACTATTTCCTGGCGAGCTTCGTCACTTACAGCAACGACTCGAAGTCGAAGGTGCTCGGGGTGAGGTGCGACACGCTCGAGCGCTATGGGGCGGTCAGCAGGCAGGTCGCGAAGGAGATGGCCACGGGCGCCCGCAAAGTGGCTGGGGCGGACATCGGTGCATCTTGCACAGGGATTGCTGGCCCAGGCGGAGGCTCGGAGGAGAAGCCGGTCGGGCTCGTCTTCCTCGCGATCGACGACGGCGTTCACGTCAGATCGGAGCGCAAGATCTACGACGGCGACAGGTGGGCGGTCAAGAGCCAGGCGGCGGTCAGGCTGCTCGAGCTTCTCCTGAAGGCGCTCGGGCCGAGCGAGTGACTTGGCTCAGCTAGGAATCCAAGGAACAAGCTCTTTAAACGCCCAGGGTGATTCTCGGCCATATGGCAAAGGGGATGCGTTCTGACGTGAGGAGGATTCCGACAGGGGTTGCCGATTTCGATTCGATCATCCGGGGCGGCATGCCCTGCGGCTCGACCGTCCTCCTGCTCGGGGAGCTCGGGGCGGGACAGGTGGAGTTCGCCTACACCTCCGCGGCGAAGCTGGCTCTGGTGAAAGAGCACCCGGAGTCAGCTGACTACTTCCTCGGCAGCGGCGCGTCGGGCAATCACATGCCAGAGAAGATCTGCTACGTAACCTTCTCCCGTTCCCGCGAGGACGTCCTGCAGGAGATCGAGGCGTCGTTCAACCGCGACTTCTACGAGTCGTTCGAGCGCAACGTCCTGTTCAAGGACTTCTCCGGCTCCTATTTCAAGAACACCGTCGTTCCGAAGAGCTGGGGCGGCGACTCCTCTTCCATATTCTCCAGTAGGAGCGACGAGAGCCTGCTGGAAGGCTTGGTAAATTTCATGGACGAGAACGCCCCGAACTCGCTCTTGATCATCGACTCGCTGACCGACCTAGCGGTGTCGGCGAACATCGAGGTCAGCGACTTGGTGGCGGTCCTCAGGGGGATGCAGCGGATGGCGAAGAAGTGGTCCGGCCTGATCTACCTGATTCTAACGCGGGACATACTGGATGAGAAAAAGCAGAAGATGGTGATGGACAGCGTCGACGGGGCGTTGGTCTTCGAGTGGAGCAAGTTCGCCATGTCCTCGCGGAGGCAGAGGTACCTGTACGTGGAGAAGTTCATGAGCATCCTGCCGCACCTAGACAAAGAGCGCATCGCGCGCTTCGCGACGGTGGTGACGGCGGAGAGCGGCCTCGTTGTCATAGATACAGAAAGGGTGGGATGAACCGATGGTCGACAGGGTCAAGAGCGGGATAGAGGGGCTGGATGAGATGCTCGAGGGAGGCTTCCCGAGGTCGCACACCGTTGTGGTGATGGGCTCGTTCGGTACGGGGAAGACGACCTTTGGGCTGCAGTTCCTGAACCAGGGTCTGAAGGAGGGCGAGAAGGGCATCTACATCTCTCTGGAGGAGGACGAGAAGTCCATCGTGGATGACGCGAGGTCGTTCAACTGGGACCTGAAGCCGTTCGTCGACGCGAAGAAGCTGGCGATTGTCAAGCTCGAGGCGACCGATGCGAAGACGACTGTCAACCGGATCAAGAGCGAGCTTCCCGACTTCATCAAGACGTTCGGCGCGTCGCGCATCGTCATCGATTCAGTGTCGCTGATGAACATGCTCTTCGATGGAGATCACGAGAAGAGGGTGGCGCTGTTCAATCTCTCGCAGCTGATCAAGAAGACGGGAGCGACCTGCCTGATGACCGCCGAGACCAAGGACGACAACCCCCTGGCGACGCGGGACGGGCTCGCGGAGTACGTCGCCGACGGCGTCGTCGCCCTGCGCTACGTGGACGTCCCGGAGAAGAGCGAGATGCTTCTCACGCTGCGCATCGTGAAGATGAGACGGATCAGGCATTCCAGGCGCATCACGCCGTACGCTATCGGGGCGAGGGGCATCGAGGTCCACGCCGGGGCCGAGCTCTAGACCGAGGACGCTGGTCGGCCGATCTTCATCAGCCTCGAGGCGATCCTCACCTTGCCCCGCCTGGCCTCGATGGAGCAGTCGAACGTGTCCTCGCCCCCGAGCTTGTACTTGTACCGATCAGCTCCCGGACCCATGTCGAATATCCTGAAACCCCTTTCCGCGGCGATCCTCATCGCCTGCAGCATCACGAGGTAGCCAGGCGAATAGGACTTGAACTCGTCGCTCATCCCCGTTCGATAGAAGAGCACCCTGCCACCATCCTCGATGCAGAGCTGCTGCGAGGCTATGACGCCGTCGATGAGAGCCTCGACGGTCCAAGCGATGCCAGACTCCGCAAGCTTCGACGACAAGGACTCAAGGAAGGAGGCCTGGGCCGGATCGCCGAATATGCTTCCTCCCTTGTCCGCCCATCTCGCCTTGTGCATCTCGGCGTACTGCCTCATCGCGGTCCGAACGTCATCCGAAGTCGTCAGATGGCGGAACTCGAGCCGGTCGTCCGTCTCCAACGCCCTGGTGACCCTCCTGATCATCTTCCTGGTATCCGGTTCGAACCGCTCAATGGGGTCCCCCATCTCAGCGAGCCGGATCAGAGGCGATGGCCTGGCTTTGGAGACCTCGGTGGGCCAGTTGGAGGCGAGCGCTTCCTGGAGCGGCACCTCGATGCCATCGCACGCAAGATCGCGCATCTGTAGCACGTCCCACTTCTCGGAGGCCATGAGTCTCGTCAGAGGAGTGAGGTCGGCGGATCCAGGCTTCCTGAGTATCGAGAGGTGATAGTACTCCGACGTATCAAGCACCGTTCCGACGAGGCCGAGGACCCTGACCGGGATCCCCTTCATCTTCGCCTTCCTTGTGGCCAGGGGGGCGATGAACTCCATCTCATCCCCCATGACCACAAGCACGCTCGGTTTCACCCTGTCCGAGAAGCTCTTGAGCCACTCCGTCGTGCACAAGTGCGAGGAGAATACTGTGGCGCCCAAGCTTGCCCTCAAGCGCTCCCATTCTTCCACCAAGGGCGCCAACGCCTTCGGCTCATCGAGGACGAGCGCCTCGGGTCTGCTCACGAGGGTGACTTTCGACTTCAATATTGAAAAAGCTATCTCGAAGAACTTCGGCGAGGCTTTCCCGGGCAAGCCCCTCAGCGGACACGGGAGACGAGGTCCAAGTAGTCGCGGAGGTAGGCACTTGCCGTGTGCCGACTTTCGAACCTCTTTCTGGCATTGGAGGCGAGGATCTCCCTCATCTTCGTGTCGCTTGTGAGCGTGGTTGCCGCGATCGCTATGATGGGTGCTTCCGGTTCTACCACCAGTCCGCAATCTGGATCGCGCACGAGCTCGGGCAGCCCTCCCCGGTCCGAGACGATCAAGGGGACTCCGAGCGAGAGCGCCTCGACGCAGGACAGCGGGCAGTTGTCGTTCACCCTGGAGGGCATGATCATCGCGGTCGCCGAGGCGATGTCATCCCAGAGCGGCTTGCCGGTCTGGAAGCCGAGGTACTTCACCCTGCCGTTCGTCGCTATCTCGACCTCCCTCGCGCGCCGCTCGAGGCTTCCAGATCCGTAGACGTGGAGCTCAAGCTTCGTATCGCGAGTCGCGAAGGCGTCCAGCAAGGCGTCGACCCCCTTTCCCGGTTCCAGCACTCCGGCGTAGACGAAATGCCCCGTGGTCGGGCCCATCGACGATTCCAGCTGCTTGGTGAAGTTGGGCAGGACGATCGAGTTCAGCCCAAGGAACCGCTGCAGTTGCTTCGACATGAAGGTCGACGGGGCGATGATGTACTTCATCGTTCTGAACCGGCGCAGAATACCTTCTCCCCTCCAGAACTGGGGCGGTCGGCCGGTGCGCAGGCAGCAGCTCGTGCATCTCGTCTCCGTGCATAGTTCTCTTCCGGCGCGCATCAAGTCCGAGCGGGGACATATCGACCAGTAGTCGTGCGCCGTGTAGATCTTCGGCGAATCACCGACATCCAGGATGCCCTGGCCGAGAAGCGAGATGTTGTGGTGGTGGATGAGATCGGGGCGAACGTCCTCTATCACCTTCTCCAGCAGTCGCTCCGCTCCACGGTTCCGGCCCGTCAGATACGTTGCACGGGCCGAGGTCGGGCCGAACGTTGAGCGCAGTGGGTGGACGTTCTCCTGTCGCGTCGCCTCCTTCTTGCCCCCCTTCAAGCGGTAGGCATCGAGGTTGTGGACGACGTGCACCTCGTGCCCGCGCGCCTCGAGCTCCTCTTTCAGGAGCTTGACGTGGATTGCGTCCCCGCCCAGGTGGTAGGGTGGAAAGAAGGTGCTCGTCATCACAATCTTAAGCGTGTCCATCAAGACACCTCAGTGCGCGTGCTCCATCCTGTGCACGAAGTAGTTGCTGAGCACCTTGCCGGCGTAGATCGCGGCCAGGTTCATGTCCTCCGGGTGCCTCAGGACGTGCTTCACGTTGCTCATCCACCATCTCGGGTTGAAGTATAGTGACCGGTATGCCATCCTTCTCGCCTCGTCCAGGTCGCTCGGGCTCAGGCTTTTCGTTCCAACTACCGCGGCGTGCTGGTAAAGGGAACGGAAGTCCAGCTGCTGGTCCTTGCCGACGACTCTATCGTAGAGTTCCGTGCCAGGATAGGGGACAGCGACGTTGAACTCGGCGCTCGTCGGAAGCGTATCGCCGACGAACCTTATCGTCTCGCGGACGGTCGACCAGTCCTCTCCCGGTAGTCCGATGATGAAGGACGCGAAGACCTTGATCCCCTCATTCTTTGCCCATAGGATCGCATCCCTCGCCTGTTCCACCTTGATGCGCTTGTCCGCGGTGTCGAGGATCTTCTGGCTGCCCGACTCGACGCCGTAGGATATCCCCCGGCAGCCGGCTCTGTACATCCGCTTCAGCATCTCGCGGTCGACGAGGTGGGCCCGGGTGTTGCAGTACCAGCGGATGTCCAGGTCCTCCGAGATCATGGAATCGGTAATCGCTTCCACCCTCTTCCTGTCGAGGGTGAACGTCTCATCGAAGAACGACACTGTCCTGATGTGGTAATCGCGCTTGAGCATCCGCAGCTCTTCCATCACGCTCTCGGCGGTCCTCGGCTTCCACTTTGTCCCGGCCACGGTGCAGAACGAGCACCCGAAGGGGCAGCCTTTGCTCGTGTACATGATCGTATACGGCTTCCCGGCGGGAGCGGTCACGAAGTACGGGTCCAGCGACGGCAGGAGGTCGAAGGCGGGCAGGGGAAGGGAGCTCAGGTCATCGAGCGGCTCGGGCCCTGGGTTGATTGTGACGCCCTTGTCGGTCCGGAAGGCGGCCCCTCCCACGGACCGCAGGTCCTCGCCCTTGGACAGCGCGTCGACGATGCCCTTCACGCTGACCTCATACTCCCTCGTCGCGTAGATGTCCAGGTCGGGCGCTTCCCTGAGTACCTCCTCCGCGCGAGTCCTCAGCGTCCAACAGAGCCCGATCGTCTTCATTCCCTCGTGCGCTGCTTTCGCCACCACGGCTGTCTTGATGTCGTGATCGAACGTGGTGGGCGTGAACCGAAAGACGACCGCGTCCGGTCGCGAGGATTCGACATTGGTCATCAGCTCATCGTATCCGAGATCGAAGCCGTTCAGGTCCATCAGAGAGACCTGGTGCCCGTCCTTCCTGAGTATGGCGGCGATCTGGAGGAGGCTGTACGGTTCGAGGACCGAGTATCGCTCGACTATCTCGCACCTCTCCTCCCTGATGACCGGCATCCCCTCGAAGCGGGGCGGATTGACCAGCATCACCTTCATGAGGCCATCTCCATCGCCTCACGGTAGACCTCGCCCGTCTGCCTGGCCATCAACGTGCAGCTGAACTCGCTGAGCACCCGCTCCCGGGCGTTCTTCGCCAGTCGGGCGGACCCGGGGCCATCGTCGAGCAAGGACCTCAGCGCGTCCGCCAGCGCCTTCGCGTCGCCGGAGGGAAAGAGCTTGGCGTCGACGTCCTGGCGGGCCATCTCCGGTACGCCTCCGACCGCTGAGGCGACGGAGGGAACACCGCAGGCCATGGCTTCGAGCAGGGTCAGCGGACAGCTCTCCGAATGACTTGGCAGGACGAAGGCGGAGGCGAGTGGATAGAGGAAAGGCATGTCTGGATACGGAACCGGCCCGAGGAACGTGTAGCTATCCGGAGGTGCCCCAGAACGCTCGAGCATGCTTCTCCAGGCATCTATGCTGCCTGTCCCCGCGAGCACCAGGTGGGAACCCTCGTCGGCGGCAATCATCGCGTGCGCCTTGATCGCGGTCTCCAGCCCCTTCAATGCGATCAGCCTCCCGGAGAAGAGGACGATGTTCTCCCTGCCAGCGAGCTGGGGAAACCTCGAGGCGCATTCCTCCCTTGGGCGGGGACGGAACCGATCCTCGTCGACGCCGTTGTATATGACCCGGGAATGCTCCGGTGCCGGATGGTCTCGCAGGAAGAGACCGCGGATGAACTCCGAAACGAATATCACGTTGGCGGAGCGCCTCAGGTACTCCTTCTCCAGGCGACGCAGGACCGGGAGCATCAGGAAGGTTGCCTTCTCGGAGCGCTCCAGGCTGCCCAAGGGGAGGCCGGATGAGACTGTCCCCATGCGCTGTGAATCGATCGTGGTGTGCACCGTGGTGACGACGCGGCGGTCCCTGCGAAGCAGCCTGAGAAGTAGGTCAGGCATCTGGGCGTGGTTTGCGTGGACGATGTCGAAGTGGTGTTCCGCGTCGAGACGATTGAAATTGCGGAGCAGACCAATCTGGAACTGACTGTTGGAGATGAAGTTGTCCTTCGCCTCTCCGAGGTAGTGCACGCGCACTCCCTCAGGCGGGCGCTCTTCCTTCCGCGAACCGACGGCTCGCCGGTCCAGAGTGACCACGTGCATCTCGAAGTCCCCCGCGAGGTTCGAAGCCAACTGCTGGACATAGGTGCCAATCCCTCCCCAATTGTGGAGGAACTCCGGCGATAGTATGCATATGCGCATCCGAGATCACTGTCACGCTAATGCAGCGTGGGCAGGGCGACTAGGTCATCACCGTCGCCGAGCCGTGGCATGCCGTCTATGGCGTCTAGTACTCTCCTTTGGACCAGCTTCTTCATTATCGTTACGCCGGACTTGATCGGAACGAGCTTCGTCTCCCCCTTCCGCGAGTAGTACCCGATCGGCACCTCGGCGATTCTCAGGCCAGACTTCACGGCCTGTGCGAAGATCTCCGCCTCGAGCTCGAACCCCTTCGAGTCGAGTGCGAGGGTCCGCAGGGCCGTAGTGCGGAAGCCCCACAGACCAGTGCAGAGGTCGGAGACGGGGTGCAGGTACATGACCGAGGCCGTGGTGCTGAGCACCAGATTCCCGAAGTAGTTCAGCTTCGTCATCGCTCCCTCGGCGATCTCCCCGAGGAAGCGGGAGCCCATCACCACGTCGTTGCCCTTGTCCAGGGCCCTGACGACATCGACTATGTGCTCGGCTGGGTAGGTGCCGTCAGCGTCGATCATGACAACGAATTTGGAATCGAGGAAGGAACGCATAGTGTCGACCGCTACGTCCACGCCCTCGCGGGCGGAGAGCACGTTCATGACGACCTGCTGCGGATGGCTGAGGGAGAGCGCCTGCCTCACTCCGAGGCCCTTCCCTTTCCCATTCTGGCTGAGGACCTTCGCGCCCCTCGACTTGGCGATGACGGCGGTGCCATCCTCCGACCTGCCGTCCACGACGAGCACCTCGGTCGCGAATCCCTCGTCGGCGAGCTCCCTCCAGGGGACCGTGTCGATCACGTCGCCGATGGCTTCCTCCTCGTTAAGCGCCGGCACCATCACCAGCACCTTTTCGGGGTTACCGGCCGCGGCGGCGCCCCGTGCCTGAAGCAGTCTGGCTGTTGATTGCCTGTATATGTCCAGTTCTGCGTTCAATCCTCTCGCTTCAAGCGGCGACATTCCGGTGACCCCCCCCGAATCCTGGCGTCTTTCCATTCCAGGGTTGATATCCGCGCTGGCTGCGGATTGTATAAACAGGTTGTCCGATGGAGCGGCGGCCGCAGGCTGTGCGGGCCGCTTTTTCTGACATGAACCGCCCCCCTTTATTAAGTATTCGGTCGGCGGGATTGCGGGCAACGTGCGGAGCGGCGGTCGGGCAAGCGTTAAAGCGGGTGGGCTTCATTAGACGAAGGAACGGTGGCGGGCGTGAAGCCGGGAACAGAGGGGCGATCGGAGATCAGGGGAATCTACCTCGTCTTGCTCTCCGTGGCGGGCATGGTGCTCTCGTTCGCCTCATCGGCCGGAAGGCAGATCGAGTGGCTCCAGCCCGACGTCCTCTTTGGGCTCTATGGGGCGCTGCCCATCCTCTATTGGATAGGAATCGCGATCACAGCCGTATCGCTGCTCCTCGGCCTCCGCTCGAAGAACGAGTGGGTCTTCTCCGTCCAATTCCTGGTGCTATACGTGACGCTCTGGAGCGCTCCGGCGCTTTTCGAAAGGTACCCCAGTGTGTGGGACAGCTACATGCACTTCTTCTCCGTCCAGTCCGTCGCTCAGACCGGGAGCAGCTTGGCGCAGGGCGCCCTTTCCTACACCGCCAACTATCCGGGGTTCTTCGTCGTCAACGGCGTGTTCGTGCTCCTGGGCAATCCACCCGTGCTAGGCTTTCTCAGCTTCTACCCGGTCGTCGTGTCGGCGATTACCTTCGTCGCCCTCTATCTCTTCGTCCGGACCTACGTCTCCGGGCTGGACTTCAGACTGGCGATGATCATCTGCGCCCTGGCGAACGTCTGGGTCCAGTTCTCGTTCTCGCCGCAGAGCCTCGGA
>JAJRAL010000133.1 GCA_028679935.1 Methanomassiliicoccales archaeon
AGCGATGACGCGAGCAGGAACGAGCTAGCCTGATATTGCGCGTACGCTATTCTTGGGAGATCCTCCCCGATAATCAGGCCGATCTGCCCATAAATGTCCGGCATTGCCACCCAGATGGAATAGGTGCTGTCATTGAGCGGCAGCCCCACCGGTTCCAGCGTGGCGAGCTCCGCGTACAGTGTCGGGCCGAGGATGTTGGCGGGCTCGGGATCGCTCGGGGAATAGAATGTGATGTGCGCAAGAAGGGTCTGCTCGATTATCGACCGCTCGGTTTCATCGACGGCCCGGCAGAAGAGCAAGCATCCGACGACCGGCCCAGTCTGATCGCTCTTCAGAACCGGCTGGGACGAAACGAGCATCATTGACTGATTCAGAACGAGTATGCCAGTTACCTCTGAGGCGTTCAGAGCATCCCCAATCAGGGGGTCGCTCATCTTCAGGTGCGCCTCAAGGCCTGACGGCAGCGAGGCGTTTGGATCGTTCTCGTAGTGAGCTCCTTGGAAGACGATGGCGCCGCTGTAGTCCAGGAGCACGATCACCTGGACACGCAGGTTCGTGTACGTCGAGTTGACAAGGTTCGCGTCTATGTATGACTGATTCCCGGTCTGCACGAAACTGTAGGTATCATCCCAATAGGCATAGTCCCGGGCCGAGGTCGCGATGTCGACCAATTCGCTCCCCATCGCGTTCCTTGTGACCGTGATCTCCTGCGCCGACTGATCAACCTCGACCTTGGCGAAGCTCTCCGAGACGATCGCGATGACTACCAGATGCAGGACCGAGATCAGGATGACTGTCGTGACGACGAGCACCAGGATGGTCTTGAGCCTCAGATGGCTCATCACGGCTCGTAGGGGAGAGACCATATAGTGCCCTGCGGCGTTCCATGCGCCCTGTTGGATTATTAAACCTGATGGTCCCAGTGCCGAACGCTGATTGCCACGGAGTGGCGACCTGCCACGGGGGTCCGGGGAAGCAAGGTTTTAGTAGCCCGATGTCATGTCATCACCCCTTGGTTTAAGCAGGGATAACCAAGCCTGGCCAAAGGTGTTAGATTCAGGGTCTAATCGCGAAGGCGTTCGGGGGTTCGAATCCTCCTCCCTGCACTACATTTCCATCTGAGTCTGCCGCATGGCGCCTCGATCATGACGGATTGCTCGCGAGGCCCGTGGCCTCCTGCCTTCTGTGTCCTCGGCGAAGGCCGGGGCCCTCGGGAAGACGGTAGCTGCTTCCTTGTCTCAATGATTGCATCGGCATAGGTCTCCTGCCGCGAGAGCTCAGGGGCATGCAAAGGGTTAGGATTCCCGGCCGCGCTTAGTAGGCGTAGCACGGAGACGACAATGCCGAAGGTCAGATCGCCAGCCATCGGAAAGGGTCTTCCGCCCATGCCCAGGTTCGATCCTGACGTCAGGCGCGCCCCGAAGAGGGAATGCGACCTGAGCGAGGCCGAGATGCGTCTGGCGTTGAGGAATGCTCTTCGGTATCTGCCGCCGGACGTCCAGAGCAAGTTGGCGCCCGAGTTCCTCGACGAGCTGGCGACCCGAGGCAGGATCTATGCCTACCGCTACCGCCCCTCCGGTCCCATCTTCGGCCGCCCGATTTCTGAGTACCAGGGAATCCCAGAGGCGCGGGCGCTCCAGGTCATGATCGACAACAACCTGGACTTCGACGTAGCCCTATACCCATACGAGCTCGTCACCTACGGCGAGACGGGCCAGGTATGCCAGAACTGGCTCCAGTATCGCCTGATCAGGTCATGCCTTGAGGCCATGACCGAGGAGCAGACGCTCGTCGTCATGTCCGGCCACCCGCTGGGCCTTTTCCCCTCCCACCGCAACGCTCCTAGGGTCGTATCGACCAACGGCCTGATGGTCGGGATGTTCGACAACCCCTCCGACTTCCAGAGGGCGCAAGCATTGGGCGTGAGCAACTACGGCCAGATGACAGCGGGCGGTTGGATGTACATCGGTCCGCAGGGGATCGTCCACGGCACCTACCTCACTCTCCTGAACGCCGGCCGCAAGTACCTCGGTCTCGGCGAGGAAGCGAACCTCAAGGGCGTGACGTACCTCAGCTCCGGCCTCGGAGGGATGAGCGGAGCGCAGGCCAAGGCGGTCGAGATCGCCGGTGGTGCTGGCGTCATCGCCGAGGTGGACCGTTCACGCATCGAGGAGCGCAAGCACCAGGGATGGCTCTCGCGCGCCTCGGAGGATCTAGACCAAGTCACAGAGTGGATGGTGGATGCGAGGGAGAAGGGGAGGGGAATCTCAATCGGCTACTACGGCAACGTTGTCGATCTCTGGCAACACGTGGTCGACGAGCGCATCAAGATCGAGCTCGCCTCAGACCAGACATCCTGCCATGCCGCCTACGAGGGCGGGTACACGCCGGCTGGGGTCGACTTCGAGGAGGGGCGAAGGTTGCTCCGGACCGACCGCACGAGGTTCGTCAAGCTCGTCAACGCCTCCCTGAAGCGGCAATTCAAGCTCATCCAGACGATGAAGGCGAGGGGGACCCGTTTCTGGGACTACGGCAATTCTTTCCTCAAGGCGGTGTACGACGCCGGAGAGAGCGACGCGGCGATAGGCGGCGACGTCCGCAACGGCTTCGTCTTTCCCTCGTACGTAGAGGACATCATCGGCCCCATCTGCTTCGATCACGGCTATGGCCCGTTCCGCTGGGTCTGCCTGAGCGGAAGGCAGGAGGACCTCGACCTGACCGACGCGGCGGCCCTGGATGCAGTCGACGAGATATGGAAGGGCCGGAAGATCAGGCGCGGCCAGGATCGGGACAACTACATCTGGCTCAGGGACGCGAAGAAGAACAACCTGGTCGTCGGGACGAAGGCGCGCATCCTCTACGCCGATGGCAAGGGAAGGGTCGCGATAGCTCGCAAGTTCAACCAGATGGTGCGCTCCGGCGTCGTCGGCCCGGTAATGCTCGGTCGCGACCACCACGACGTCAGCGGGACTGATAGCCCGTTCCGCGAGACTGCGAACGTCAAGGACGGCAGCAACGTCATGGCAGAGATGGCCCACCAGTGCTGGGCGGGGAACATCGCCAGGGGCATGACTCTCGCGGTGCTGTCGAACGGGGGCGGGGTCGGCACCGGCAAAGCGATCAATGGAGGCTTTGGCCTCTTTCTCGACGGGAGCGAACGGGTCGACCGGATAGTCTCGAGCGCGGTCGACTGGGACGTCGCCTGCGGCATCGCGCGGAGGGCGTGGGCCGGCAACCCCAACGCCATCGATACGGCCAAGGAATGGAACGAGGAGAACGAGGGCTCGATCATCCTGCCGTTCGAGGTGAAGGAGAAAGTCCTGGACAGGCTGCCGTTGAAGGAATCGCAGGCCAAGAGGCCTTCGAACGAGAGGGTGCGTGGCAAGGGGAGGCGATAGCGTGGCGGACGAAACCTGGCTGTTCGGCCCATTCGCTCAGATCGTCACTATGGACGGATTGCCCCCGACCGGTCCGATTCGAAATGAAGGTCTCATGGTGGTCGAGGGCGGCGGATTGCTCTTGACGGAGGGCACGGTCCGACGCATCCTGGATGAGGCCGAGTTCAGACGACACAAGAAGGGCGCATCGGAGCATCGGATCATCACCGTCGAGGAGGACACGGTGCTGCTCCCCGGCCTCGTCGATTCCCACACTCACATGTGCTACGCGGGTTCCAGGCTCGAGGACTATCTCGCCATGCAGAGCGGGCTCGACTATGCCGAGGTCGCCCGGCGCGGCGGGGGGATCCTGAGCACGGTCCGAGCGACGAGAGCGGCGGGCCAGAAGGAACTCGCTAGACTCCTCGCTCTGAGGGCCAGGGAGCATCTCGCGCGCGGGATCACGACCGCCGAGGTCAAGAGCGGCTACGGGTTGGACGCCCGGACCGAGATCAAGATGCTCAGGGCGATTCGGACAGTCGATCGGTCGAGGGGATCGCACCCGAGGCTGGTGCCCACGTTCCTTGCCGCCCATGCGCTCCCTTTCGGAGAGAGGTCGGAGAAGCGATACCTGTCCTCCATGATCCCTGTCCTGAAGCAGGTCAAGGACGAGGCGCTAGCAGAGCGCGTTGACGCCTGGGTCGACCGAGGGGCGTTCTCCTCCGGCCCTTCGATTGCTTTCCTCGAGAAGGCGAAGAGACTTGGGTTCGACATCACGATCCATGCGGACCAGTTCGAGGTCGGCGGCTCCGACGTCGCGGCCGAGGTCGGCGCGGTGAGCGCGGACCACCTCGAGCTGTCGGGTGAGTCTGAGATGAGTAAGTTGCGCTCGAAGGGCGTCGCGGCCACGGTCCTCCCTGGAAGTTCCATCGGACTCGGCGGGCCGTTCGCGAGGGCGAGGATGATGCTCGACGCCGGGCTATCGCTCGTCATTGCGAGCGACTGGAATCCCGGCACCGCTCCGTCGGGCGACCTGTTGACCCAGGCCGCGATTCTTAGCGCCGACCGGAGGCTCACTGTCGCCGAGACTCTTGCGGGGATCACCTGCAGAGCGGCGAGGGTCCTCGGTCGCCCCGACGGCGGTGTCATCCGCGAGGGGGGCGTCGCGGATCTAGTCGGGTTCCCTTGCAAGAGGTTCGAGGAGATCGTCTATCGTCAGGGTGCCTTGAGGCCCTCGGTCGTCATGCTGGGCGGGAATCTCGTGGACATCTGCAACAGAGGTGTGTGAATGGCCGTCGTCGAGTGCGTGCCGAACTTCAGCGAGGGGCGGAGGAAGGAGGTCATCGACGCCATCGTTGGCGAAATGAGGGAGGCGGGAGAGGCCAAGTTGCTGGACATCCGCTCGGACCCGGACCACAATCGTTTCCTCGTCACGATGGTCGGGGAGCCGGAGGAGGTCTACGCCTCGGCCATGGCCGGTGTGGGCAAGGCGGTCGAGCTCATCGACATGGAGGAGCACAAGGGCGAGCATCCAAGGATCGGAGCGGCGGACGTCGTGCCGTTCATCCCGGTGAGCGGCATCACGATCGAAGAGTGTGCGGCCCTCGCGCGCGGGTTCGGCAAAGAGGCCAGCGCGAAGTACGGCATTCCGGTCTATCTCTACGAGGCCGCGGCGACCAGGCCGGAAAACACGGATCTCGCTCACGTCCGGAGGGGCGAATATGAAGGGCTCAAGGCGAGCATCGCGACCGACCCGGAAAGGGCACCCGACTTCGGGCCGAAAGCCCTTGGCAAGGCCGGCGCGACCGCGGTCGGGGCGCGCGAGTTCCTCATTGCCTTCAACGCCTACCTCGACACGTCCGACGTCCAGATCGCCAAGATGATCGCGAGGTCGATACGAGAGCGTGACGGCGGACTGCCATTCGTCAAGGCGATGGGGTTCGAGACGAAACCGAACGTCCAGGTGTCGATGAACCTGACCAACTTCAAGGCGACACCAGTGCATGTCGTCCTCGCAAGGATCGAGGAGGAGGCGACCAAGCTCGGCGCCAAGGTGCTGGAGACCGAGATCTTCGGTATGGTGCCCGAGGACGCGCTTCTCGACGCTGCCGAACACGAATTGCTGCTCAAGGGCAAGTGGTCGAGGGATCTGGTCATCGAACGGCGCATCGCCGCCCTGTCAACCGACGAGAAGCTGCTCCGCAAGATGAGGCTGGAGAAGTTCCTCCAAGAGCTGGCATCCGACTCGCCCGCCCCGGGAGGAGGGAGCGCCTCGTGCCTGATGGGGGCGATGGGAGCGGCACTGGGCGCGATGGTGTGTCGGTTGAGTGTCGGGAAGAAGGGGCGGGAGGATCTCGCCTCGATGTTCGAGCAGAGGGCTGCGGAACTGGACGCGCTCCGTCTTGACCTCACGCGATCGATGGACGATGACGCATCCGCCTTCGATGAAGTCATGGCGGCGTTCAAGCTGCCGAAAGGGACGGAGGAGCAGAAGACCGCAAGGTCGGCGGCCATTCAGCTCGCGTACAAGAAGGCGGCGGAAGTACCGCTCGCCACCGCGACGAAATGCCGCCGCGTCATCGAGATCCTGGTCGAGGTCGGGCCAAGGTCGAATCCAAACGCTCGGAGCGACATCTCCGTTGGCATCCGTGCCGCCAGGGCGGGGATGGAGGGAGCGGCGGAGAACGTTCTGGTGAACCTGACGGCGATCAAGGACGAGGCCTTCGTGGCCGAAGTCAGGAGCAAGCTGGACATCGTCCGAGCACGCGTCGACCTGATCGTGGAACCAGTGCTCAAGGACTGATCGTTCAGTTCAAGCCTTCCGCCTGCAGCAACAATGATTATCCGACAGGCAGGATGCGGGTGCGGTGGATCGAAGTGAAGGTACTCATCCTCTACGACACTGTGATCGGCCAGACCGAGAAGGCCGCCCAAGCGATATCGTCGGGAATGAAGGAGGTCGGCTTCACCGACGTCGTCCTCAAGAGGATCAAGGAAGCGAGCGAGGACGATTTCAGGTCCGCGGATGTCTGGATCATCGGCTCCCCGACGCACTTCAACGGCACGACTGGAGCTGTCAAGAAGGGCGCCAAGATCGCCGCCAAGGCCGCGGTCCAGGGCAAGAAGCTCGTCGCCTTCGACACCCGCTACGCTGGAGTGGACAGGGGAGCGACGGACAAGATCGCCGAGCTGTTCTCGGACGCCGGGGCGCAAGCGATCTGCGAGCCAGGGCACTTCATCGTGACGAAGGCGTTGGTCGACGGCGAAGAGGCGAAGGCGACGACCTTCGGCAGGAAGATCGCCGGGGCGCTCCGGCCATGATCATTCCTCGTTCGCCTTCGGTTCGACGCACTCGACCTTCTCTACGTTCAGCCAGAGCAGCACGAGCAGCGCCGCGATGACGAACACTGACGCCACGATGAAAGTGTCCATGAACCCGTAGACCGCGGCGACCAGACCGCCGAGCAGGCTGCCCGCGATCGAGCCTATCCCGATGATCGAGTTGTACATGCCGAGCGACTCGGTGCGGAAGTCGCAATAGGACATGTTCGAGACCAGGTGGTTCCCGGCCACGCTGAGCATCGCCCAGCACATGCCGATCAGGGCGTGCAGGACGCACATCACGACGAGGAGGGCGGCGAGCGGCAGGTTCACCAGCGTCACCAGGAAGAAGGAAGGGAACAGGACGATCCTGCCGGTGAACGCGATGACCTGCATCCTCTTCCCCCCGACCGCGGTGGTCCAGCGACCCGCCCGCGAGTAGACGAGCGCGGAGGTGATGCTGCTCGCGATGTACACGATGAAGACCTCGGGGACGGTGAGTCCGAGCTGGCTGCTGAGGAATATCGGCAGGCCGACGTAGAAGGTGAGAAAGCCGGTGAAGGCGAGGAAGACGACGGCGTAGTAGACCTTGAGGTTCCTGGGGAAGTTGCGGGGGCGGAGATTCTTCGCGCCCAGTCTGATGATATGGAGTATCTTCGTCGGGGCGTACCGGCCGCGCTCGAACGAGATCATTGGTATCTTCGACGCTCCGGCCATCTCCTCCCTGTCGAGCTTCTTCCGCGATTCGGGCACCCACCTGATGGCCATGATTATCGAGATCACGGCCATGGCGCTCGCGATCACGAACAGGGCGCGCATCGCCATGACGGTCGAGCCCATGCTGTCCGCCATGCCGAGCCACAGCGTTCCGAGGATCAGGCCTCCGACCCAGCCGATGCCGCCGATGCGGGAGAAGTCGCCGATGCGCCTCGCCCATTGCTCTTTGGCGAAAGACTCGAGGATGAGGACGGTGCCGACCGGGGCGACGGCCGCGGCGATCGCGCCCTGCACGAAGTTCGCCATGTAGTATGAGCTGATGTCCGATGACAGACCCATGAGGAGCAGGGCGACGGCCAGGCCGATGAAGCCGATGATGACGAATACCTTTCGCCTCTTCGTCGTGTCGGAGAGGTTGCCCCAGATGATGTTCGCCGGGACGCTCGCGATCGAGGTGATGGCAGAGACGATGCCGACCTGGGCTACGGTGCCACCGAGCCCCTCGGTGACGAACAGGGGTATGAGCGGCGAGGTGCTACCGCCCGCCACGTTGTACGGGAGGAACGAATAGTACCAGCGGTCGTCGCGCTGCTTCGAGTCCTTCGGCATGCCCCATCCCTTGATTAGCGAGGGAGCCTCTGCCCGGTTTATCTATTTTGCTTTTCGGGGCAGCCAGTCGACCGCCAGAACGCCGAGACGGTCCTCACGCGGCCCCTACCACGATGGCGACGGCGACTATCGTGATGACGACGAGGGAGACGACGACCATCCTCCACTCCTTGCCCTTCGCGAACTCCGCTAGGGCGACCAGTATACGCGCGAATGGCGTGATTATCAGGAGCATGATGCCGAGCGAGAGTAGGCCGACCGGGTTGCCTTTGAGGAGCTGTCGGATCGCCTCGATCGGGTCGAGGGCGATGTCCGGCGAGCTCGGGTTCAGTGCGTAGGCGATCAGGCCGATGAGCATCATCGTCAGGCTGGTCGCCATTCCGGCGAGGAGCACATACCTCACGTTCTTGTTCAGGGAGGATTGCGCCATCAGATCACCCCCGCGGCCTGGAGGAACATGAGCGCCGCGACGAAGAAGAGGACGACCGCGAACGCCTGCTTCAGCTTCGCCCCGCGTATCCGGTCGGTGAGCCTCGTTCCGACGGCGGCGCCGGCGAAGACCCCGACGGCGACCATTGCGGCAAGGACCGGTACCACGTCCCCGTACCCATAGTGGACGATGGCGCCAGCGAGCGCCGTCACCCCGATCATGAAGTTGCTGGTGGCGCAGGCGGCCCTCATCGGCACGCCCATCCAGAGGTTCATCACAGGCACCTTGATGATGCCGCCTCCGACGCCGAGCAGGCCGGAGATGCTCCCCGCGCCCGCGGAAGCGACCATGCCCTTCCTGAGCCCTTTCACCCCATACTCGACCTGTTTGCCCTCGGCCTGATCCTGGTAGGAGCAGCTCAGGTCGAACCCGTCGCATGGTCCCGGAGGGCTGACGCACTCCGACTCCGACTTCCTGAGCATGTAGTAGGCGGAGTAGAGGAGGACGAGGCCGAAGGCGATGGCCAGGATGATCTGGTTGAGGTAAACGGCGATGAACGCGCCGACCACCGCGCCGGCGGTCGTAGCCATCTCGAGCACCATCGCCAGCCGGATGTTCGTCTGGCCCTTCTCGACGTAGCGGGTGGCCGCGCCGGTGGAGGTGGCGATGACGGCGATCAGGCTCGCCCCGATCGCCAGGCGCATGTCGTACCCGAATCCCAGGGTCAGCGCCGGAATGATGATGATCCCGCCGCCCAGGCCGAATAGCGCGCCTAGGAGACCGGCTATGGCGGAGAACGCCAGGATGCCGATTGCCGAGATCAGGTCCATTTGCTCAGGCGCGTCAATGGAGCTGATGGGCAAAAAAGAATTACTAGGCGGTGGGGGATTGGTGGCCGTGAGCCTTGTCCTCGTCCGCTACGCCGAGCTCGGATTGAAATCGAGACCGGTCAGGAGGCGCTTCGAGCAGGTGCTGGTGGCGAACATGATGGCCGGCCTTGCGAAGGCCGGAGTGGAGGCGCTGGTCCGCTCGGAGCAGGGCAGGGTCTTCATCGAGACGGACAAGGAGCGCGAGGCGGTACGAGCGATCTCACGGGTCTTCGGCGTCGCCTCGCTTTCCGTGGTCACGAAGGCCGATTCGGACATGGAGTCAATGGGGAAGGTCGCCGCGGAGCTGTCGAAGCCCCTGCTCTACGAGGGACAGAGCTTCGCGGTCAAGGCTCGGCGGGTCGGGGACCAGGCGTACACGAGCATGGACGTCGGCCGGGAGGTCGGCTCGGCAATATTCCTAGCGAACGAGGAAAAGAAGGTCAGGGTGGACCTCACGCATCCGGACGTGGTGTTCTACGTCGAGGTCCGGGGCAAGGTCGCCTACGTCTTCTCGACCTACGTCCCGGGACCGGGAGGGCTGCCGCTCGCGACGCAGGGCAGGGCTCTGGCTCTGATCGAGGAGGAGAAGGACGCGCTCGCCGCGTGGCTGATAATGAAGCGCGGGTGCCGCGTCATCGCCGTCGCGGAAGAGGAGAACCGCGCGGTCGAGGTCCTGAGAAGCTGGGACCCCGAGCTGAAGGTCGTGGCGCCAGGGGAATGGCCCGCGCTCGTCAAAGAGAACCGCGCTCTCGCGGTCGTCTTCGGTTACACCGCGGACGAGGTCGAGCGCATCAAGGAGGTCCTGCTGCCAGTGCCTGCGTTCTTCCCGCTGGTCGGGATGAGCGGTGACGAGATCAGGGAGAGATTGAAGCACATCACAGATTGAGTCTCGCCGTTCAACTTGCATGTCTGAGTACGACTGATCGAGACAAAATGATAGAAAGGAATGGTCGCGACAGGCCGTGAGGCCTGAAGCGTTCGTTTGGATCCTAGTTGCCCTGGCGGTCGTGCGCGCCCAGAGACGGCCGGCTGCGTTCCGCGCCGCGTCCCTTGTGGTTCAGACCGCGCCCCTGCTTGCCCGCGGCGGTCAGACCGCGGTACACGCGGCCCTTGTGCTGCGGCTCGGTGATCCACTTGTAGACCGGGTCGTTCGCGATGCACGGGTGGTGCTTGTCCAGCAGGATGACCTCGTACCAGACGTGCTTGCCGTCCTCCGCGACCCAGTAGGAGTTGAGTACCTCCAGGTTCGGGTAGCGCTTGGCCGTCCTCTCCTCGCAGATGCGCTGCAGGCTCTTTTTCATCGTGATCTTGTTCATGCCCTTGCGCTTCGCCCTGCGTCCCTTGTGAATCTTGTGCTTGCCGAGCCCGCCCTTGCGGACCCTGCCCCGGACGACGACTATGCCCTGCTTCGCCTTGTAACCGAGGGCTCGGGCGCGGTCCAGCCTCGTTGGCCTCTCCACGCGTCCGAAGTTCTCCTCCTTGCGCCACTCGATCATGCGCTCCCACATCAGGTCCGCGACGTAGCTCTTCCTCGTGTCCTTCCACGCCTCGCCGATGTAGTGGTAGAAGCTCTTTCCCTGTGGTGCCTTGGGCGCCTCCCCTTCATCGGGAGCGCTAGCCTTCTTCTCATCTGCCATGTTGATCTTGCCTTCTTCGCCGTCGGAACGGCAACTTCCGGATTCACCCCAGAGGGGCACAACTCCGTTCGCGGGACCAATCCTGTCCCGCACTTGCTGCAGATTGCACCGTTCTATATAAGCATTGCCGAGCGGACGCGTGCCATCATTCTTCTTGCGTCCGTTTCAGCAGTCCGCCCAGGTGCGCCCTGAGCCATCTCTCGCTCTTCTCCGGTCAGAGGTTCTCGACCTCGAAGCCCTTCTTCTGCAGCTTCTTGGCCAACAGTTGGCGGTGGCACTGCTTGACATCGTTCTCGTAGCACATGATCGCCGTCGGCTCTTCCTTCGCCACCGATTCCAGCCTGGTCATCGCCTCTGGCACAGTATCGATGTATTTCTGGTACCTTCGCAGGAATTCCTCGACCGATCCGCCGGACTTATAGAAACGCCTGACGTCGTCGGGCGTGCCGAGCTCGCGCATGCCCACGTACTCGATGCCATCCTTCGCCAGTAGCTCGCTGAACCGCGTCTTCGAGAAGTCGCGCTTGCGGCTCGATGTGATCTTGCGCACGTCGGCGACCCGCTTCACCCCCGCCTTCTTCAGCTGCCGAACGAAGTCGTCGATGGTCTTGCCCTCGTAGCCGATGGTGTAGACCTTATTCGCCATTCTCTTGCCCCGGAACGACTCGCATCTGGCCCGATAAGAATCTGTCGGCAGGGTCTAGTCGACCTGATTCAACCGAAGTAGTCGTCGAGGGAGAGCTTCTTGTCCGTCTTCTTCTGCTCCACCTTCTTCGACGGCGGTCCCTTGTCCTCGTCCCCTTCGCCGCCGAACGCCCCGCTGAAGAGGTTCGACTGTTGCGACCCGGTGAGCAGGTCCTTCTCTGACCATCCGAAGTT
Organism: Methanomassiliicoccales archaeon; assembly: GCA_028679935.1. The sequence continues at coordinate 11,840 of JAJRAL010000133.1, forward strand.
CTCGGTCGCGCGGGCGATCGATTGCGCCAGTCTCTCCGCATAATACTTCCAGTCGGGGGTCGCTTCGAACGGCCTCCCCGAGACATAGGGCTCGATCTGCTGCGGCGTCTTGCGTGAATCGGTCACGATCCAGGACACCTTCATGCCCGGCACGAACTCGTAGCCGAGGGCGATGAGCTTCTCCGCCGCCTGCACATGCGCCAGGCGCTTCGGCGTCTCGTACGATGAGAATTCTTTGACGGAGCGTGAGATGACGAGCTTCTCGATCGGGACGTGACCGGCGAGCACTTCCTGGACCGTCTGTCTGGCAAGCTTCACCGCCTCCTCCATCTTCTCGTCCAGGACCATCTCGAAGACCGTCTCCAGGAGCTCACTCTGGAGGTCGAACGAGTCCGTCCGTCGCGTCTCGTAGCCTCGGATCAGGAGCTCCTCCTCCCTCTTCGGCCAGACTATCCTGCCGACGTACCGCTTCTTCTTGCCGTGCGAGAACAACGGCTCGAGGATCTTCTCGAACTCCAGCTGCCCTCCCTCCCTCGAGAATCGTTCCGCGAGCTCCTTGCCGAACTTGACCGCCGCTTCGAGCTCTGGCGTCGGGCATTTTACGAAGATCGAGTCCGTGTCCGAGTAGACGACGTCGTGGCCCTCCCCCTCCAGTGAGGCGATTATGCCCTTCGTCGTCTCCCTGCCGAAGGCTGTGATGCTCGAGCCTATCTGGCGGTCGGTGAACCTATAGAACGAGGAGCCGAAGACGCCGTAGAACGAGTTCATCAGGATCTTGATGGCCTGCTGCAGGCCGTCGTAGTACCGCTTCTCGTCGTCCGTCTTCGCCTCGCGCATCCTGCGCTTCGTCTCGTCTCGTTCCTTCATCAGGTCCTGCAGTATCTTCGGCAGGAGTCCGGGGCGCTGCTCCCTGCTCATGAAGTGCACGCCGATCGGCGAGACGACGTTCCCAACCTTGCCGGTCCGGTCCAGCGTGGTGAAGCAGATGTTCTTGGCGATGATGAGCGAGGGGTACATCGACTTGAAATCGAGCACGCAGACCCAGTGATGGAGTCCGGGCTTGATCTCGTGGACGTACGCCCCTTCGATCGCCTCGGTCTCCTCGAACCCGCCGGTCATCGGGACGCCCACTCGTGGCACGTTCCGGTCCGCCGCCCGAATCAGGATCGAGTCGATGAGGAACGAGGAGCCGATGTTCAGCACGTCGTCGAGCGGGAGCCTGGCCACGGTCGCCATGTCCATCGTCTTGCGGATCGTGCCGAGCGTTTCCAGGACCCGTAGCGTCAGCTCCGCGTCCTTGGTGCAGAAGCTCAGGACGACTTGTTTATCCATTTCCCAGATCTTGTCGATGCGCCTCGGGTCGTAGTTGGTGTCTACCTTCATGCCGCTGTAGTCGGTGACGATCTTGCCGTCCCCGAAGAGCTGCTTCGAGACCGCGTCGAGCGTCTCCTGCTTCGGCTTGAGGTCTTTCTTCACCGCCCACCAGGCGTCCGCGACCATCCGGCCGTTCACGCGCCAGAAGCGCTGGTAGACGTTGCGCGGCTCGCCCTTGTCCCGGCCCCAGTCGAGGTGCTTGATGCCCGCCTTCCTCGCCCGCTCTATTATTAGCGGGATGTCGTAGCCATCGATGTTGTATCCGGTGAGCACGTCGGGATCCTCCTTCTGGATCGCCGCGGTGAACTGCTCGATGATCTCGCGCTCATTGCCCCAGATCGGCTCGCCAGGTCTCAGGCCCTTCGAGTCCTTGATGAAGTAGCAGATGGTGTAGAGGTGGCCATCGGTGATGGAGTTCTCGACGTCGAAGGCCATCGTCTTGATGTCCGGTGCGAAGGGCGGGATGTTCTCGAAGTGCGGATGCCCGTCGACGTTCTCCATGTCAACGACGAGATCGGACACGTAGCCGGCGCGCTCCGAGCTGTCCCCGAAGACGCGGATGCAGGTCGCCATGTCGTAGTCGAAGATGAAGCGGCGGTGGAACGGGATGTCCGCGGCTAGCACGTCGAACTTCGCTCGGATCTTGTCACGGAACTCCGGAACTAGGCCGGGGTATCTGACGGTGACCTGGGCGCTCCTCTTCACCTCGCCCCGATAGAACAAGTCGATCCAATCGACCTTTACCACGTCGCTGTCCTTCCTGAGCGCCGCGACGAGCTCCTCACTCGCGCCGAAGACGTGAAAGTACGGCAGGAAGCCTGAGTATCGGATCGTGATCGAGCGCCCATCGCTCGTCTTGCCGAACATCTCGATGACGAGCTCGTTGTCGCTCGGTCTCTTGTATGTAGCCGTGATCAGCCTGACGTCCCACGTCCCTTTCATTTGGGTCTCACTTCTTCGTGATGATCGTCACGACGTCGCTCGGCTGCAGAACGTAATCATGCCCGACGACGCGGTGCGTCCGGCAGTTGATGGCCCGGATGAAGTTGTCCCCCAGGTCAGTGTGGATCTTGTACGCGAGGTCCTTTGCTGTCGAGCCTCTCTTGACCAGGTGCGTGTCCGGCAGCACGTGGCCCGCCTTGTCGGTCCACTTCGTCTCGTCCTCGACCGGGTAGACGGGGATAAGATCGAGCATGTGGTACGCGGCGTTCTCCAGGCACATCTGCACACCAGTGCCGCCGAACCTCGTTATGACGTGGCTCTGGATGTAATCTAGCCCCTTCTTCTGGGCCGGGTTGAGTTTCGCTGGGTCCTTGACTCTGAATTCCTTCGCGCCCGGTAGGTATTCCACCACGCCGGCCTTGGCCGCGCGTCTGAGCGCCAGCTCGGACTGGGCGCACGTCGGGACGGACATGTACTCCTTGGAGGCCTTCATCCTCCCGAGCACCTCGTCCTTCGCCACGTCGGCCTTGTTGAGCGCGATCATCATCGGCTTGGAGAACTTCCTGAGGGAGGCGCAGAGGCGCATCAGCTCGGGGTCGCCCCATTCCATGATGTTCTCGGGCAGCGCCGCGTCCCTGAGGGCGGTGTGGATGTGGTTCATGGTGACACTGAGGCCGGTCAGCCGTTGATAGATCAGCTCCTCGACCTTCAGGTCCTCGAGGTGCGCCTGGCGGGCCGACTTCTCCCAGCCCTTGTCAAGGATGCCCTTGATCCAGTGGTCGATCTCCTTCTCGAGGAAGAGGACGTCCTGCCCAGGGTCGTGTGAGCCAGCGGGGACGGGATTGCCCTCGGAGTCGGTGGCGCCGCTCGCGTCCACGACGTGGACGAGCGCGTCCGCCTGACGGAGGTCGTCTAGGAATTGGTTGCCAAGCCCCTTGCCCTGCCAGGCGTCGGGCACGAGGCCGGCGACGTCCAGCAATTCGACCGGGACTAGCCTGACGCCGTTCTCGCAGGCCGAGTTGCGGGGGTTGCATGGAACACCGAGGTCCAGGTGCGGGCACCTCGTCCGGAGGTAGGCCACGCCCTTGTTCGGCTTGATGGTGGTGAACGGATAATCGGCGATCTCTGCCGGAGCCAGGGTGGCCGCGGAGAAGAAGGTGGACTTCCCGACGTTAGGTTTGCCGACTATGCCTATCAGCAATTAACTCACCAATTCAGTAATCCCCCCATCCTAGAAAAATGATTGCGCCATTTGCCAACTCCTATGCCGATGGTTGAATCTACGGGCTCATCGGGTCGATGCGAGGTATTGTTGCAGGACGCGATACCAGATCAGCAGCGTTTGAACTCCCTGTAGATCCTCACCGTCTCGTCGTAGTCCGCCTTGTCCGCGAAGATGTTCATCTTCTTTCCCAGGGTGAGGGCAAAGTCTACGTAGGCGTTCGGCAGGGCGGTGACGATGTTGTCGTCCTCCACGACGTTCTGGTCATCATGAATCGCCCCCTCGAACTCGCCTTTCCTTTCTTCGGCGAGGGAGCTATTGTATCTCCGTCCCTTCAGTATCCCTGCGCGCGCCAGGACTGCCGGACCCCCGCAAATCGCCGCGATCACTTTGCCCTTCTTGTTCAGTGCCTTGAGCGTCCTCTGCAGATCTGGGTCATCCGCCACTTTGTCCGGGTTGCCGCCGGGCACGACGAAGAGGTCGACGCTCTCGGGATCGAGGTCCTTGAGGGTCATGTGCGGTCGGACGCGGAGGCCTTCCCATGACTCGTAGTCGCGTATCTCAGGCCCGATGGTCACAACCTCGCCGGCGTGCTTCATGAACAGTGATGTGATCGTGACCTCGAACAGAGCGCAGCTATCGTAATAGAGGATGCAGGTCAGCACGCGCCCGCAATGCCTCTGGCAGGCTAAGAATTCGCCGCCTGCCTAGACCTTCTCGCGCTTTTCCGGATAGGCGACCTTGGTTCGCTTGGCGACGAACGAGGCTTCGATGTCCATGACCATCCTCTCGGCCACCTTACGCGGTATCGCCAGGCCGAGGAACGACTCGGGGAAGAAGCTATCCACTGTCGGGTCGGTCGGGCCGAGATAGACGCATCCCTTCGGCGCCTTCGAAGATATGCCAGACGGGTAGGTGACGAGGGAGGCGCAGGCCGAGCCAGCGGGCATGATGGCCGAGCCGAACGTGTCCGCCGTCCCGAACGAGTTGAGGGCGCAGAGGACTCGGATCGATTCCGCCGTGCCGAAGCAGACGAACGACTTGACCTCAGGCGCCTCGCCAGTAACCGAGGAGCATCGCCGGAACACTGTGTGCTTGCCCAGCGGGACGATCTTGCCTGCCGCCGCCTGCATCGCGTCGACGAGCTCAGGAGTCCGTTTCAGGTACTCCGCCCCGCCCGTCCCGTCCGGCCTTCCCACCGAGACGAAGTAGCGGATGCGTTCGGAGAAGCCAGAGTATCCCATGTATGCGAGGCCGCCGCCGCAGCATCCTTCCGTTGCGCCTTCGCCGACGTACGCCGGTGGACCGCCGTGGAGCGAGAGCTTCAGCAGCACCTTCATCAGGCAACGGTCGACCTTGCCGGTCGTCACCCAGCCTTCCTCCGGCCTCTCCGCTCCGTGGACGCAGATCGGCTCCGTGGTGAGCATTCCCGCCCTGGCCAGACCCTTCGATATCTCCGCTACCGTGAGTGACATCTTGTACCCCTGGATTGAGGATGGTCCGGTCCGACAGATAGATGTTGCCTTTCCGTTCGCCTAAATCAGGTTCTCCGGGTTGAGCCCCTTCAGTTCAGGTAGCACGAACCTGCCGTCCTTGCGGACCAGGACGTCGTCGAAATAGATCTCGCCGCCGCCCCACTCCTTCGTCTGGATGAGCACGATGTCCCAGTGCACCGCCGAGCGGTTGCCGTTCGGCGCGTCGTCGTACGAGTTGCCCGGGGTGAAGTGGATCGAGCCCGAGATCTTCTCGTCGAAGAGCGTCTCCATCATCGGCTGCCTGACGTACGGGTTGAGGCCGAACGAGAACTCGCCGATGTACCTCGCCCCCTCGTCCGTGTCCAGCAGCTTCGTCATATTCTGCGTGTCGGAGCTGCTCGCCTCGATTATCTTGCCGTCCTTGAATCTGAACTTGATGTTCTCGTAGACCTTGCCGTCGTAGATCGACTTGGTGTTGTAGGCGAGCGTCCCGTTCACCGAGTTCCTCACCGGAGCGGTGTAGCACTCCCCGTCTGGCAGGTTCATCTGGCCGGAGCACTTGATGACCGGGATCCCCCTGATCGAGAAGCTGAGGTCGGTCCCCGGGCCGACGATGCGCACCTTGTCGGTGCGGGCCATCAGCGAGGCGAGCGGGTCCATCGCCATGTCCATCTTGCCGTAGTCCAGGGTGCAGGTGTCGAAGTAGAGGTTCTCGAAGCCCTCGGTCGACATCTGCGCATTCTGAGCCATCGCTGTCGTGGGCCACCTGAGGACGACCCATCGCGTCTTCGTCAGGCGCCAGCCGATGTGCACCGGGCCGTAGTAGAGCTCGCGGTACATCGCCATCTTGTCCGCGGGGACGTCCGATTCCTCCGTCGTGTTCATCCAGCCGCGCAGGCCGACGTACGCCTGGACGCGCTTGAACTTCTCCAGCTCGGTCTCCTCCATGATCTTGTATGTGGTCTCGTCGGCGTGCATGTGCAGCGTCCGGAGCAGCCTTGCCGAGTGCTCGCTGATGAGCGCGTGCCCTCCTACCGAGTACACCTTCCGGACCAGCACCTCGAGCATCTCGGGCGGCATGTCGAACGCCTCGATGTAGACGGCCTCGTCCTTCTTCAACTGGATAGAGTGGTCTATGATCACGTCGGCCAGCTTCTTCATCCTGGGATCGTACAAGAGGAAACCTCGGCGGTGTATCTGAATCCGGGGTACTTAATCGAGTCTGGCCTACGCTCCGCGTCGAAGCTCAGTGGACGAAATGAACGGTCCATATCTCGTTGTAGGATACATCGAATGTGACGTTCTGATTCAGGGAGAGCTTGTTGAAACCGTCCAGTCCAATTATGTATCCGGGCGTCTGGCCCGGATACAATCGGTTCACTGGATCGAGGGTGGTCAGGCGAATGCCGCAGACGTAGTACGGCTCGAAGCCCGTCCCCCGGATGTGCGCTATGAGCTCTTCGGTCACTAGAGAGCTCGAATTCATGCCGGCGAAGAGACTGCTCGTCTCGGGCAAGTACGTTGAGAGACCATCTGGCCCCATGACTGCCAGAGTGTAGGCCGTGTCATAGCGGGTCCCACAGATCGCTTTGTTGTCGACCGTCCCTGTGACCGTCGCCGTTCTGTTGACCCAATAGACGCTGAAAGAGAGAGCTAGGAGGATGCCTGCGACCGCAATGGCGAATAGGACAACCGAACGTCTCCTCATTTCTCCAGTCTCCCCAGATGTCACGGATGACTAGGCTAGCACCGTCATAAGCTTGGTGGGTCCTTCTTGGATTTCGAAACGACGACCGATGCTCAGCCTTGCTTCCTCAGCCCGCATATCGCGTCTGCCAGTCTCCCTATCCGTTCAGGCTCCAGCTCCTCAACCCTTAGATCGATATCCGGCAGCGATGGGATGCTCTCCTTCGGCACTTGGCCGGTCATCCGGAGCACGGTCCCAATCTTCTTCCGGCGATGTTGGAACAGCATCGTCACCAGGCTCAGGAAGAATCGCTCGTTCTGCACCTTGAAAGGCGGTGCCCTCGGCTCAAGCATAACCATCGACGAGTCGACCTCCGGCTGGGGCCAGAACCTTGAACGCGGTACGTCCTCAAGGACCTCGCACCTCGCCTTGTAATACGCGTTCACGCTGAGGCGCGAGTAGTCGTCCGAGCCCGCCTTCGCCACCATGCGGTCGGCGAACTCCTTCTGGACCATCACCACCCCGCGCTCGAACTTGTGGTCGAGGGTCTTGAAGAGCAGCGGCGAGGAGATGCTGTACGGCAGGTTCGAGATGAAGTGGTCGAACCTCGGGAACTCGACCTCGAGCGCGTCTGCATGGATCAGTTCTATCCGTCCGTCGAACCGGTCGGTCAGGTAATGGCATATGTGCTCGTCGAGCTCGATGCAGATCGCCTTGGTGACCTTGCCGACCAATCGCTCCGTCAGCACGCCGAGGCCGGGGCCGACCTCGAGAACGGTGCTCTCGGAACCGGCGGCGAGGTGATCTACCTCCCTGTCGGCCACACGCTCGTCGATCAGGAAGCTTTGCCCTCTCGCCTTCGTCGGGTGGATCCCGTAGCGTTCCAGCAGGGCCTTGATCTCGGTCGGGTTCATGCTCAGCGAGCCACGAAGATGTGGTACTTCTGCGTCGGATCGGCCAGCTCCTGCTCGATGCGCTTGGCGATTACCTTCTCCGGGTGCTTGAACGAGGGGATCCGCTTCGCGATGTCCTCGAAGCTCTTGAACGGCCCCTTCTTCCGCTCCTCGATGATCGCCCACATCGTCTTCTTGCCCAGGCCGGGCAGAAGCTCCAGCATGTGGAACCTGGTGGTGATCGCCTGCGCCTCGTTGAAGAACTGCACGAAGCGGGCCTCGTTCTGCTTCGCGATGTCCTGCACCACGAAGGGAAGCTCGGACTGAGCGGCGGAGGTCAGCTCCTCATAGCTGACGCGGCGCTTGACGTGCGCTATCTTGTCCCGCTTCTCGGCCTCCTTGCCGATGTAAACCCTCTCGCCGATGCCGATCGGGTTGTCCGTCCTAGGGACGAGCTCGAAAAGCTTGAACTCCGTCTCGCCCAGGGCGTAGGCGATGGGCTCGTGCTTGAATCCTCGCTCCGCTGGAAGTCCCTGCGGTAGATAGTCGAGGATATGCGCGTAGTCCTCCATTCCCTCCCCCCATGCTCAGACGTACTTCTTGACGGCGGCGAGCAACGCGTCTATTTGTTTCTTATCTAGAATAAGCCTTTCCTTGGCGAACAGCGCTCGCACGTCCTCCGGGTACTCCGGGAGGATATCAGTTATCTTCACCGCTACCAGCTCCGGGACGAAGCCCAGTTCCTTCAGGTCCTTCTTCAGCTTCGCCGCCTCGGAAGCCTTCAGCCTTGCCACCTTCGTCGCGTGGTCCAGCGAGACCTTCTGCTCCGGCGTGAGCTCGGCGCGCTTCTTCTGCTCCTCCTCGAGGAGCTCCTTGACCTCAGCGAGGGTCACAGGGTGATCGTCTGACATGTGAACCTCAGCCCTTTACCTTCTTCAGGTGCTGCGGCGTGACCAGGACGGTTTTGATCTTGTTGCCGTCCTTGACCTCGAGCACGAACGCCTTTCCCTGGTTCCCGACGACGGTGCCGGTCTTGCCGTGGAAACGCACGGACGGCATGCCGTGGTGGATGCTCGGGTCGAGGAAGATGTGTGCCTTCTCCCCGACCTCGAACACCTGGAACTCATGGGTGATTGGGGACAGCCCTCTAGCTCTCGGGGCCTTCCTGAGTATCTGTCTCGTGTGCTTCCTTGATCCGTGTGACGACCTGACCATTTTGATCCCTCTCGTCGTAGATGTGTATCACGTCCAGCTCCTTGACCTCGCAAGGGACGCCGAGCGACTCGCAGAGCGATGGCCTCGTCCTTCCCTGGTCCCCGTGCACGAACTCCTTCACGTAGGTTCCGGATTCCGTGCGCACCTTCAGGACCAGCTCCTCACCATCGAATTCCTCGACGGCGAGGTCGACGATCTCCCGCTCCCGGGCCAGGTCCGCTCGCCTGTGAGCGACACGGGTTGGCGTTTGCTGGGTGATGCGTTTGCTCTTGAGCGATGAAATGACCTCATCGAGTCTCCCCTTATCTATTTTTCCCTGGAGCCTCACGGAGACGCGGTACTCCTTCTGAGGACTGGCGGATTTGACGAGGCGCACCTCCTCGCGGGTGGAGTAGCGCAGAGGTCCGACGACCTCGACCAGGCCCTTGCCCTCGTCGTCGATCGCGGCCAGGAGCGAGACGAGGTCCAGATCCCTCTTCTTCGGGTCCCGCACCTCAAGCACGAACGGCCTCCCATCCCCGAGCATCCTCGCGTCGATGTCCTCCCGCCCCATTCCGTGGAAGAAGTGGTCCTCACCCTCCGCCTTCTTCAGGATCGGGTTGCCGATGATCTCCTGCACGCTCGTCTGGTACATCTTGCCTGTGCCGGCGCACTTCTCGCAGCCCTTGCCCCGGCAGCGGTTGCACGGCCACCTGGTCTGGGGTATCTCGCGAGAGAGCTTGCGGTAGCGGCCGTAGATGAAGAGCGGCGAGACGTCAAGGTCGACGTGCGAGAATCTCGTGTCGACCAGGGCGACCACCTCTGGCGTGGCGAAATTGACCTTCTTCCCCGTCTTCTGCTCGACCAACTTGCCGATCTCCTGGTTGAGCTCGGCCTTGATCGTCTCGGCCTGTTCCTGCCCCATCTCCGACCAGAGGCGCTCCTCGCGCTCGATGACGAGAGGGTCGACGCGCGTGCCGACGAGGAAGTTGTGATATTCGATCTCCGAGAGCTTGGCGACGACCGAGTCGGCGAAGCGGGGAACCATGTCGAAGAGCTCCTCGCAGACGAAGCACTTGACGTGCGGTGCGACAGGCTCCTTGTCGTCGAGCGATCTCTGGAACGCGACGGCCAGACGCAGCGACTCCCCACGCTCCCGGTCGCTCAATCCTGTGTCCACCTGCGCAAAGAGGCGGCCCAGGCAGTGGTCGCAAAGGTCGTGGATTAGGGCTTTCTCCGCTCGCTCGATCAGTGCTTCCATGTCGCTTTGGCAATCAGGCGCAGGGTAATAGACCTTCGGTCGGAGCCATGTTTCAGTAGGGAGAAACGCGCCAGGTCGATCTCACTTCCTCTCCGGCAACCTCGCCGAGCCGAACCAGAAGTTCATGATTGAGCCTATCGCCGCCTCGAGCTCCTCGAGGTTCCGCGGCTTCACGACATAGGAGCTCGCCTGCATTTCGTACGCCATGCGTATGTCAGCCTCATAGCCAGAAGAGGTGAGGACGATCACCGGGAGTGAGCGCAGTTCGGGGTCATGCTTGATCTCCCTCAGCACCTCGTGCCCGCTCATCCTAGGCATGTTGAGGTCAAGGAGAACGATATCTGGCAATGGACGGCGCGAATCCGCCCCATCCTTGAGCATCCTCAGCCCCTCCTCGCCATCCTTGGCGACCATGAGTTCGGCGGAGGGCATCCGGTCGCATAGGCACTCCTTGACAAGTCGCGCATCGGCAGGGTTGTCCTCGATCAGGAGAATCCTCGGAGCCCTATTGGCATGTGTGCTCATGCATCTCCATGAACCAAGTAATTGGGGAAAACAGCATTTCCCGGGCTATGTTTGTTTCGGTGCCGCCGCGTCGAGGCCCAGCGGGATTCCCGCAGAAAAGGCGTGCTCAGGGCGCTCTCACGGCTCGAAGCCCATCTCGATCACGCGGAGCTTCGGCCGGCTGCGCTCCAAGAACCGGTACACGGTGGAATGCTCCGAGCCCCTCAGCAGCATGTCTATCGCCCTCCTGGCGATGTCGACCTGCTCCGGCTGCCCGATTAGGCCGACGGTGCTCCCGTAGACGGACATGCTGACCCCGGTCAGCTCTTCGATGATGCGGCGGGTCTTGCCGTTCGCCCCGATGACCCGAGCCCTCTTCCGTTCCAGCTGCGTCTGCTTGCCGGACGTGTAGTCCTTGATGTCGATGACCTCGAGGTACTCCATATCGTCCAGCAATCGGTATGCGTGCTGTGGGCTGAAGCCCCTGCCGATCGCCTTGACGATGTCGAGCACCTTCATGTTGGCGACGGGGTCTTGAGCGTTCTCCTGGGTGATCATGACCTCGCCCTCCGCGTCGATGCTGAGCTTGACGCCGAGGCGCGACTCGATGAAATCCTTCGTCGAGCCGTTCGTGCCGATGAAGACTGCGATACGTTCCTTCGGGATCCTGACGCCCTTCATTTCTTTCCCTTCCTGGCGATCTTCTTGGTGATCTTCAGCAGCGTCGTCTCCGTGTCCATCACGTCGACGTCGAGCGAGCGGAAGTAGCGGTTGATGTTGACGACGTCACGCCTCAGGAACTCCATCGCGTTCGGGTGGTCGAGCGTCATTCCCTGTCCGCAGTCGATTATCACTGGGCCTTCGTGCCAGAGGATGTTGTACTCGCTCAGGTCGCCGTGCACCAGCTCCG
>JAJRAL010000056.1 GCA_028679935.1 Methanomassiliicoccales archaeon
GACATGGGCCTGCTGATTGTCGGAACGTATCGGAGCGAAGAGGCGCTTGAAAGAAGACCCGATGGGACCACGCTCCTCGACACCCTGAGAGCGATGCGAAGGGAGGGCTCATGCGCCGAGCTACCGATCGGGACCTTGGGAAGGGCCGAGGTCAGTGGCATCGCTTGCGGGCTACTGGGCGGAAAGGCCGACGACGTACTTCTCGAGCGCTTGATGGCAGAGACCCAGGGCAACGCACTCTTCGTCGTCGAGACATTGAGGATGCTCGCGAGCTCCGGCCGCCTTCGCTTTGAGTCAGGTCGATGGAGGCTCACTGGTCGCGGCGAATCTGAGATACCGCCGACCGTCAAAGATGTGGTTCTGCGGCGAGTTGAGACGCTTCCCGCCGAGCTTCGTCGCGTCCTCGAGTTTGCGGCTGTTGAGGGTGTGTCGCTGGACCCAAAGGTCCTCGGAAGCTCGATGAGAGCGGAGGAGTTGACTCTCCTCGACCGGCTTGAGGAACTCAGTCGGCGGTATCAGTTCATTGCTCCCGCGTACGGAGGCTACCAATTCGGTCATGAACTGGTTCGAAGGGTCCTCTACTCCGATATCGCTCCCGCGAGACGGAACGAGATCCATCGCCTGATTGCTGAGGCCATGGAAATGACAGCAGGACCAGTGTCCTACGGGGATCTCGCGCTCCACTGCTGTCATGCGAAGATGAACGCGAAGTGCTTCCATTACTCGTTGCTTGCTGGGGAAGATTGCCTTGCTAAATGCGCCTGGCTTGAAGCCCTGCCCAACCTAGAAAGGGCGGCATCACTGTGCGACGAAGTGGGCGAAGGGAACGACGTCAGATTCCGCGTGATCGAAGGTCTCGGCGAGGCGAACAAGGAACTGGGAAACGCACCGCGGGCGCTTGAGTATTATCAGACCTTGCTCGGGCTGGGACCAGTTGGCAACAACCGGGCTCGCATCATGAGGAAGATTGCGGACATGTGGACATTCGGAAGCGGGAGTCTCCAGACGAGCAAGGACGAGGTCCTCAAGATGCTGGACGAGGCTGAGAACATCGAAGGATTGGAGGAGAGGGAACGGATGGAGATAGCCTTCAGCCGAGCGACAATACTGCAGTCTGTCGGGGGGGCCGAAGACGCGGAACGCCACTATGCTGAAGCCATCGAGCTTGCAAATCGTATCGGGGCCAAGGACCGGATTGGGCTCTTGCTGTCCTCCTACGCGTTCGCGTTCCTTTCACAGGGCGAGGTGCCAGAGGCGCTCGAGAAGCTCGAAGAGGCACGTCGGGCGTACGAGGCAGATCCATATCCGAGCGCTGAAGTTGAGATGCTCACGTGCCTTGGCGAGGCGAATCTCTACGCTGGGCGGGTTGAGGAAGCAATGCGCTTCTTTGACCAATGCATCAGGAGCTCGGACGCTCTGGGCTTCTATCACAACTCGAGATGGTCGCACTTCTATCGAGCGCTCGTGTTCAGCGAACTGGGAGAACTGGATAGCGCTGACTCTGAGGCGCACGAGTGCCTCCAGGTCGACCTGAAAACGGACACACCCTTTACGAGACTTGTCTCAAACACGATCATCGCCCATTTGATGGTCCTGAAGGGCGAGTGCAGCGCGGCTGAGACGGTATGTCTCGAAAACCAGGAACTGCTCGACAAATTCGCGACTGAGATAAGAACGCCCGTGGTGGGGCTCGCCCTGGCAGTCCAGGCCGAGCTGCTTGAGGCCAGAGGGAAATGCGCAGCAGGTGATGCTCAGTTCGAGAGCGCGATCCGGCACCTGGGCGGGGTCTGGGGTGGGGTGTACTTCGGCGCCCTGGTGCGAGAGTGGTACTCCGCCTCACTTGCATCTCGTGGACTGTTGGACAGGGCAGGAGAGGTTGCGAGGGAGGCGATTGTCACCCACATCTCCCTCGGAAATGTCGTGAGGGCCGCCCGGCTGAATCGAATGGTATCGGCAGGACCAGATTAGTTCAAGTATTGGCAATCGCTAACATGGCGGTGGGGGAGGTCCGTGGGCATAGTGCAGGTTCTTGACGACAACAGGGCGCGAATTCTAGACAAGGTTCCGGGGGCCCAGGTCGTGATGATCGGAATGCGATCAGGCGAGAGAAAAATAATCGTCGTCGTTGACGAAGTCACGGACAAAGTCACCAAGGCGATTGGACGACTCGAGCCGAGCCTAGGGGGATTTAGACTGGTCGCCGAGCCAGCCCACAAGGTGTAGGTGGTCAGGATGGCGGGAGAAGACGAGAGCTACATCGTAGGCAGGGTCGAGTGGAATGACCCGATCCAGAGTCGAGCCTCCTGCGATTGCTCCTTCGTTGCTGCGATGTCATCGGTGGCCTGGACGCATCCAGGAGTAGTGGCAGGAAGTGAGCGCAAATCGAGAACGGAGCACGGCGCGGTAGTGAGGAAGTTTCAATTCTACAATTCCAAGAAAGACTGCTGGGATTATGTCGATATCACGAAGAACATCCCCTTGATATCGCCGGAATCGTCAGACCGGGGCGAAACCTGGCCTGCCCTGTTGGAGAAGGCATATGTCAAATGGCGAATAGAGACCTACGACAAAAAGAAGACCGATAAGAAGAAGACAGACGACAAGGTCGATGAGGAGGATTACAAGCGGGTCTTTCCCACGACTTGCGAGCAGGCGCTGGATGGTCTCACTCCTTTCCAAATCGACTCCAATCTGATGTCAGAGCTGAACGAAGACTCCTTCTTCGATCTAGTCAAGCGGAATTGCCTGTGGGTCGAGCCTGATAGAAACAGCAAGGGGGACTGGCTCGTGAAGGTGCGAAATCCCATCGTGGCCTACACAGGGCCAGAAACAAAGGAATTGTCATTGGATGATTTCCTAGAAAAAGGCCTCATCCCGTCCCACGCCTACTCTCTGCTCGGATACGCATGGAATGATAGGATGATCCTCCGCGACCCGATGGGAAGGGGCAGTGAAACGAACAAGAACAGGATGCTTGGCTGGTATGACATCCTCGGCGAGGCGGATGACAAAACGAACGCGCTGAACATAAAAGAAAGCGACGCCGTGCTTAGCCTTTCCCGTTGGGACATGGTCTCCTATTTCCTTAGCGTGGTCATAGCGGTCGATGTCGATCAGCCCGTCACCTACTCCATTGATCTAAGATGACTCTAGGCTCGTCTCATCATCGCCTTCTGTACAGGCCTGCCAGTGCGTCGGAAAGCGAGTTGTGTCCCTTCTCGGTCCTTTTCACGCGCCCTGTCAACAAGATGTCCTTCTTGAACAGCGTGACCGCGATGAACATCGCCACCGCCGCGAAGATGGCGTTGTAGATGATGCCCGCGATCACGAACCCGGTGTTGTCGAACATCAGCTCCTTCATCGCCAGCATCGGGTGCGTGAACGGTATCGCGAACAGACCCACTTGCAGAGCTGTCGGTAGCGTGGCGAAGTCGGCGAACATGGTCACCAGCATCGGGATTAGCGCCAGCAGCGTGATCGGGAGCGTCATCGACTGGGCCGCCTTGTAGTTCCTGGTGAAGATGCCCAGTATCATGCACAAAGCCAGGCCGCAGATCAGCGCCAGGAAGAGTGAGATGCCGACGAGTAGGTAGTCGAAGACGTTCAGCGTCAGGCCGTACTTCGCCAGGTCGATCGGGGCCGAGGCGGTGAGCGAGTTCATGTAGTAGCCCATGCCGACCATGTAGATCGCCGCGATGACCAGACCGACGACCGCCGCACCGACCAGTTTGCCCATCACTATCGATCTGCGCGAGACCGGCAGCGTCAGCAGGGTCTCTAGTGTCTTGTTCTCCTTCTCCAGGCCCATCGAGGTGATTACCGTGCTGCCAGCGAAGATGATCACCATCAGCATGATGAGTGGGACGAGGATGCCCTGGGATAGTACCACAGCGGAGATGACGTCGGGGTTGATGCCGACCATCATGCGCCCCTTGAAGACGGTATCCTGGTTGAGGGTGATCGGGTGCAGGATGACCGTCGAATTGCTAGTGACGTGATAGTCGATCAGGTAGCGCGAGACGTTTGTCGTCGTAGTGGCGATCACTTTCTGCACCGGCGCGGAAGAGGCGCTCTCGGTCACCCCGGTCCCGGCCATGATCCAGATGATATGAAGCGTGCCTGAATGGTTGGATGTGAGGTTGCTGCCATATTCCGGCGTGATGATGATGACCGCCGCGCCGTTCGCTGCCGTGACGGCATCGATGGCGGCGTTGACGTCGCTTTGGTTGTATACGACCTTCGTCGCCGCGGCCATGTCGTAGTAGGTGAAATTGGATAGGACGGAGCCGTCCTGGTTGATGATGGCGACCGTCGGCTTCTCGGTCAACTTGTTGGTCGTGCCGCCGACCATCCCACCGAGGGAGCCGAAGATCAGGGCCATGATGATTATCGGGACTACCGTCGCAGGGGTGAGGAGCTCCTTGACCTCCTTCCTGATGATGTTGCCAAGGCTGCTCATTCGGCCACCACCTTGACGAAGACTTCCTCGATGTTCGGAGCGGAGTACTTCGCTTTGAGTTCGGCCGGGGTCCCTGAGGCCATGACGATGCCGTGATCGATGAGAGCGATGCGGTCGCACATCAGCTCGACCTCGAGCATGTTGTGCGAGGAAAGGAGGATGGTCATCCCTGCCTTCGCCGCTGTCTTCACCGTGCTACGTATCTCCTTCGCGTTGAGGACGTCGAGCCCAGATGTCAGCTCGTCAAGTATCGCGAGCTTCGGACTGATCATGAGCGCCCTTCCTACGAGCAGACGGCGGGCCATCCCCTTGCTGTAGGTGTCGACCTTGTCGTCGATCCTCGCGTCGAGGTTCGCGATCTTCAGGCCGCGGTCGATCATTTCTTCGCGGCTCTTGCCTTCGCCGAAGAAAGCCGAGATGAACTGCAGGTACTCCCGGCCGGTCATGTTCTTGTAGGCGCCAGCGTCCTCGGGCAGGTAGGAGATGATCTTGCGGACCTCTCCGGCGTCCTTCATCAGGTCATTGCCGAAGATCTTGACCTCGCCGGAGGTGACCTCTAGGAGCGTGGCTAGGATCCTCAGCGTGGTGGTCTTGCCCGCCCCGTTCGGTCCGATGAGGCCGTAGACCTCACCCTCCTGGACAGTGAAATCGACTCCCTTGAGCGCCTCCAGCGGGCCATACTTCTTCGTCAATCCCTTGACACTGACCGCGATCGTGGGATTCTCCTCCGTTCTCCCTTGATGTCGATGAGCAATTCGCCGAATTACGTGCCGCTAATAAAACTTATCGTGCCTGGCCGCGTCACTCGGAGCCGCGGCCCCTCGGCGCCACCTCGTGCAGCTTAAGGTGCGCCTCGGCCGCCTCGACGGTGTTCGACATCAGCATCGCGATCGTCATCGGCCCGACGCCGCCAGGTACCGGCGTCATCGCCTTCGCCTTTCTCGAGACCGATTCGAAGTCCACGTCCCCGACGAGGCGGTAGCCGCGCTTCGCGCTCGGATCGTCGACCCGGCTCACGCCGACGTCGATAACCACCGCACCCTCCTTGACCATGTCCTCCCTGATGAAGCGCGGCCTGCCCATCGCCGCTATGAGGATGTCCGCCTGCCTCGTTACCGCGCCGAGGTCGGGAGTTCCAGAGTGGCAAATGGTCACCGTCGCGTTGGCGCCCTTCGCCTTCTGCATCAGGATCGCCGCCACCGGCTTGCCCACTATGTTGCTCCTGCCGACTACGACGACGTGCTTGCCCTCGGGGCTGTTGCCGCTGCGAACCAGCATTTCTTGGATGCCGTGTGGGGTACAGGGGAGGAGCCCCGGTATGCCGATGAGCATCTTGCCCACGTTGACCGGTGTGGCCCCATCCACATCCTTCTCCGAGTCGATATGAAGTATTACCTTGTCCGGGTCGATCTGCGTCGGTAGGGGCGTCTGGACGATAAGACCGTGGATCCTTGGATCGGCCTGGACGCAATCCATGCTCCTGAAGAGATCGGCCTCGCTCGTATTCTCAGGGAGTGTGATCGTCTGCGAGAAGATGCCGAGCTCCTCCGCGGCGCGGCCCTTTCCCTTCACGTATGATTCAGAGGCGGGGTCGTTTCCGACAAGGATGACCGCCAGACCGGGCGGCAGGCCCGCATCCTTCAAGGAAGCGATCCTCGGCCTGAGTTCCTCCCTGATCTGAGCCGCCATCTTCACGCCGTCGATGATCTCGGCCATTTCATCCCCCCGGTGAGAGAAGGATTTGGCTCTATCTACTTTGCCCTGATGGGGCGGCGTTCGCCGGTCCGCTGATGGATCTAACCCAGACGCCAAGGAGTGTGCCCGCGTTGGGACACAGATTTATACCATCGCCTTCATAGGCCGTGCTCAGAGGCCCTGGGGCCGTGGAGGGACCGGCGTGAAGACGAACATCGAGATCGCGCAAGAAGTGAGGTGCCAGCCGATAGGCAAGATAGCGGATGGGCTGTCGTTGACGGCCGATGATATCCAGCTGTACGGTAGATACACCGCCAAGGTTCCACTTGATGTGCTCCGAAGATTCGACGGCGAGAAGAATGGCAGGCTGGTCGTCATGAGCGCGATCACACCGACCCCGGCAGGCGAGGGCAAGACCGTCAGCACCATCGGCCTGGTGGAGGGACTGGGCAAGCTCAAGCTCAGCGTCATCGGCTGCCTGCGGCAGCCATCCCTCGGCCCCGTCTTCGGCGTCAAGGGCGGCGCAACTGGAGGCGGGAGGTCGCAGGTCTACCCGATGTGGGACATCGATCTTCACTTCACCGGGGACATTCACGCGGTCGGGGCGGCGCACAACCTGCTCTCGGCCATCATAGAGAATCACATCGAACGAAAGAACGAGCTCAACATCGATCCGACAAGGATCCTCTGGAGGAAGGCGCTGGATATGAACTGCCGCGAGCTCAGGCACATCGTTGTGGGCCTCGGCGGGAAAGGGGAAGGGGGCGTGCCACACGAGAGCGGCTTCATCATCACGTCCGCCTCGGAGATCTCTGCGATCCTAGCCCTGACGACCTCGCTCGAGGACCTGAAGAGGCGGCTTTCGAGGATGATCGTCGCCTTCACCTACGATAAGAAGCCGGTGACCGCGGGGCAGCTCGGCTGCGTCGGCGCGATGGCCCTTCTGCTCAAGGACGCCATCAAGCCGAACCTCGTCCAGACGCTCGAGGGGCAACCATTCTTCATCCACGGCTTCCCGTTCGCGAACATCGCCCACGGCAACAACTCGATAATCGCGACGAGCTACGCGCTGAAGATGGCCGACTACGTGGTGACCGAGGCGGGCTTCGCCACCGACCTCGGGATGGAGAAGTGCTTCGACATCGTCTGCCGCGGCAGCGGTCTGAGGCCAGATTGTGTCGTCCTCGTCGCCTCGATACGCGCGCTGAAGATGCACGGCGGGTGTCCCAAGGAGAAGTGCGAGATCAAGAACATCGACGCGCTGCACGCCGGATTCGCCAACCTGGACAAGCACATCGAGAACGTGCGCAAGTTCGGCGTCCCCCTAGTGGTCGCGGTGAACCACTTCCCCACCGACACGATGGAGGAAGTGGACGTGGTGACGGCGCACTGCAAGGAGATGGGTGTAAGGTCAGCCGTCTCCCTGGTTTTCGACAAGGGAGGCGAGGGCGGAGTGGCGCTCGCCAATCAGGTCATCGAGGCGATCGAGAAGGACAAGAACGAGTTCCACTTCCTCTACGACCTCGATACCGACATCACGCACAAGATCGAGACCATCGCCAGGGAGCTGTACGGCGCCAAAGGTGTCAAGTTCCACGACGAGGCGGAGAAGGACA
>JAJRAL010000230.1 GCA_028679935.1 Methanomassiliicoccales archaeon
CGCCACCTTCATCGCCGTGTCGTAGTCGATCAGGTCCGAGGGCGCGTGGGTGTCGGTGTTGACGACCATCTTCGCGCCGACCTGCAGCGCCATCGAGGCGACGTGGCCGTTCGTCGCGTTGTGACCCCGGCGCGAGGTTATCTCAAGGATGACGTCGTTGTCCTTCGCCATCTGCGCCTCGTCCAGAGTGATGAACCCCGGGTGAGCGAGGATGTCCACGTCGGGATTGTTGACCGCGACGGCATTCGTGCCGTGCTCCACCGGCTCGGTGACGGTCTCGCCGTGCACGACGATGATCTCGGCTCCCCTTCTCTTCGCGGCGACGACGACCTCGTCGAGCTTTCTCATCGGGACGTGGGTGATTTCGACCCCCGCCAGCATGTCGATGTCCCACTCCTTGACCAGTTCCGCGTCCGCCTTCACCTCGCTGATGAGGCGGTCGAGGTTGGAGATCGAGGCATGGTCCGTCGCGGCGATGGCGCTGTGCCCCATGACCATCGCCCTCCTAGCAAGCTCGGTCGGGAGCAGCTCGCCGTCGCTCAGGAGCGTGTGGCAGTGCAGATCGATGCGGTTCATTTTCTCCTCTCCGACAGCACTTTGTAGACCGCCTGGATGTCTATCTCTTCCCCTTCCAGGGCGACCATGAGGTGGTAGATAAGGTCGGCGACCTCGTGCGCCTTCGCCTTCTCGTCCTTGCCCTTGAAGGCTATCGCGACCTCGCCCGCCTCCTCGACGATCTTCTTCAGCATCTTGTCCTCGTTGGCCAGGAGGCTGTTCGTGTACGAGCCCTGCTTCGGGCTCTTCTTCCTCTCCTTGATCACGCGTCTGAGCTCAGGGAGAATCGCGGCGGTGCTCTCAAGATCCCCCTTGAGCACGTCGCCGAAGCACGAGGGCCGGTCCAGGTGGCAGGCGACTCCCGTCTGCCTGACCCTGACCAGCAATGAATCTGAATCGCAGTCCGTCTGCATCGAGACGATGTCCTGCACGTTGCCCGAGGTCTCGCCCTTCATCCAGAGCTTCTTTCGTGAGCGTGACCAGAAGTAGGTGCGACCGGTCTCGAGCATCTTGTTGTACGCCTCGAGGTTCGCGTATGCCAGCATCAGCACTTCGTTGGTCTCCGCGTCCTGGACGATGACCGGGATGAGTCCGTCCTCGTCGAACTTCAATGGCAGCGTCACCGAATCGCGACCCCCTTGTCCCTCAAGTACCGCTTCACCTGCTGCACCGTCAACTCGTTGTAATGGAATATAGATGCCGCCAGTGCTGCCTCCGCCCTCGTCTGCGTGAGCACCTGGTAGATGTGGTCGGCGCTTCCGCAGCCGCCGGAGGCGATGACGGGAATGTTGACCTCGTCGGCGACTCGCCCGGTCAGCTCTATGTCATAGCCGTTCTTCGTCCCGTCGGCGTCCATCGAGGTGAGAAGTATCTCGCCCGCGCCCCTGTCCCGGACCTCGCTGGCCCACTGGATCGCGTCGAGCTCCGTCTTCTTCCTCCCCCCGTGGGTGTAGACCTTCCACGAGTTGCCCTGACGCTTGGCGTCTATGGCGATGACGACGCACTGACTGCCGAAGTCCGCGGCGCACTCCGAGACGAGGTCAAGCCTCTGCACCGCGGCGGTGTTGAGCGAGACCTTGTCTGCCCCGGCATTCAAGGTCTGGCGCATATCCTCCTTCGAACGCACTCCGCCTCCGACGGTCAGTGGGACGAACAGCTTCTCCGCCGTCTTCTCCACGACGTTCAGAAGCGTCTTCCTGCCCTCGGCCGAGGCGGAAATGTCCAAGAAGACTATCTCATCCGCTCCCTGCGATTCGTAGTCTGCCGCCATGGTAGGCGGATCGCCGACGTCCTGGAGGTCGACGAACCTGATCCCCTTGACGACCGCCCCGTCCCGTACGTCGAGGCACGGAATGATTCGCTTGGCCAGCATCTACTTCTTCCTCACCTTCGGCTGGTTCTTCGTGCTCAACAGCGCCTTCCTCGGAGTAACGGCCTTCGACAGCGCAAGGCCGAGCGCCTTGACCGTCGCTTCGACCACGTGATGGTCGTCGAACCCCCTGACCACCAGGACGTGGAGGGTCATGCCGCTCGACATCGCGAATGAGCGCAGGAAGTGCAGGTAGAGCGCATCGGGGCAATCGATGTCCACGTAGGGTCGATCGATCAGGTCCAGCGCGACGGTCACGAGGGCATCGTCCATCGGCACCGTGGCCGAGGATATTCTCTCGATCGGCCGCGATGCGATCGCCTCCTTCAGCGCCGAGCCGAGCACGATCGCGACGTCCTCGATGAGGTGGTGCTCGTTGTCGCCCTTGGCCTTGAGGTCGATGTCGAAGGACGAGTACTTCGCGAGCGACTCGACCATGTGCCTGAGGAACTGGTCCGGAACGTCCACGTTCGCCTTGCCGCTCCCGTCGAGCTCCAGCTTGCACTGGATTTCCGTCTCCTTCGTTCTCCTTTCCAACTTCGCCGTCCTCATTTCTCCCGCCTCCAAACCTCCGCCGGATTGAGCCTGCCAGTGTAGAGGGCGATGCCCGCCACAACCGAGGCAACCTTCATGCCCTCGAGCAATCGGATATCGTCGATCGACCTGATGCCCCCCGAAGCGATGACCGGGTGCGGGCATCGGGCCACGAAGCTACGAATCTCGCCCGGATTTATCCCTTGCGCCCTGCCCTCGACGTCGACGTCCGTGTGCAGGACGCCCGCCAGAGGAAAGTCGCGGATGATCTCGAACATGTGATCCAGTGGGACGTGCGACGATTCCTGCCAGCCCTTCACCTGGATCTTGCCGCCCGCGATATCGAGGGCGAGGATCACTCGGTGCGGGTGGTCATAGGCGATGTCCTTGAGCCAGTTCGTGTCCGAGATCGCCCTCGTGCCGACGATGACCGCCTCTGCCCCCCAATCGAGATACTGGTTGACGGTGGCGGTCGTCCTCACACCGCCTCCCACCTCGACCGGTATGCCGACCTCCTGGATTATCTTCCGGATCAGGTTCGGGTTGCCGCCTTTGCCGAGCGCTCCGTCGAGGTCGATGACATGGATCGCCGGGGCCCCCTTCCTCGCCCAGCTCTTCGCGACCTCGAGCGGGTCCGGGAGCACGATCTGCTCCGTGCCCGGCCTTCCTCCGACGAGCTGCACCACCCTACCTTCGAGTATGTCCACCGCGGGGATGACCCTCATGCCATCTCCTCCGCGAAGCCGACGAAGTTCTTGAGGAACCTCATCCCGGATGCCGAGGACTTCTCCGGGTGGAACTGCGTCCCGTAGGTGTTGCCCTTCAGGAAGACGCTCGGGAACTCGCCGTGATAGTCCGTCGTTCCAATCGTGATGTCCTCGCTCGGGCTACCGTGATAGGAATGGGCGAAGTAGAAGTACCGCGACTCGACGCCGTCGAAGAGGCGGTCCTCGGAGGAGACCGAGTTCCACCCCATGTGCGGAACGCGCTTCGCCTTGAGCCTCTTTACCCTTCCGGAGTAGAATCCTAGGCCCGTCTCCTTGCCCTCCTCGCTGCTCTCGAACAGGATCTGGGCGCCGATGCATATGGCGAGGCATGGGACAGCGTCATCCAGTCGCTCGACCAGCTCAGCGCGGATCGGGGTCAGGAGCTCCATCGCCTTGTCGAACGCTCCAACGCCCGGAAGCACGATGCACTCCGCGTCGAGCAGCTCCTTCATCTCGCCAACGACGACGGGCCTCGCCCCGCAGTTCTCCAGCGCCTTCCTGACCGAGTGCAGGTTGCCCACGCCATAGTCCGCGATGGCGATCTTCAGCGGCATTCCTGGAGCGCCTCCTTGAGCTTGTCCAGGAGGAGAGCGTTCATCTCCTTCGTGCCGATCGTCGTGCGCACGCAGTTCTCCAGGAGCCGGAGCCTTCCGAAGTCCCGGAGCATGACGCCTTTCTCTGCGAGCGTTTTCACGAGCATCGCCGATTCGACGGGCAGCTTGAACAGGATGAAGTTCGCCTCTGACGGGTAGACTCTCAGGCCCAGGGCCGCGAATCCCTTCTCCAGCTGCACCCTCCCCTTTCTCACCGTCTCGACGCTGCGCCGAACGAACTCCTGGTTCCTCAGCGCCTCGATGGCCACTCTCTCTGATACGCGGTTCAACGAGTAGGGGATCTTGACGCGCTGCATGACCGCCGCGAGCTCCGTGTTCGCGACGGAATATCCAATCCTCATGCCCGCCAAGGCGTACGCCTTTGAGAACGTCCGCGTCACGATCAGATTGGGATACGACTCGACGTCCGGAATCATGGATCGGCCGGCGAACTCCGCGTACGCCTCGTCGACGATGACCGGCCCTTCGAACCCGTCGAGCAGCGCCTTGACGTCCTTGCGCCGGAACGTGTTCGAGGTCGGGTTGTTCGGCGTGCAGAGGATGAGCATCTGCGCCTCCTCCGCCAGCATCGCCTTGACGTCGAGCTGGAAGCTTGCGGTGAGGTCGACGGTCTTCACCTTGCCGCAGTTCACCCTGACGAAGTAGCCATGCAGCGAGTACGAGGGATAGGGCATGAGCACCGTCGCCCCGGGCTCGATGAACGACTTGAACGCGATGTCCAGGACCTCGTCCGAGCCGTTGCCGACGACGAAGTTCTCAGCCTTCAGCCCGTGCAGCTTCGCGAGTTCCTCGCGCAGCGCGTCAGAGTAGGGAGAAGGGTACTGGTTGAGGTCCATCTTCGAGCACTCGCGCAGCACCTTCGCCGCGGTAGGGTTCGCCCCGAGCGGATTCGTCGAGGTGTCCATGCGGAGCCCCGAGACCTTGGGGTTGTAGTACAACGGGATGTCCCTCACCGTGGACCTCTGCCACTCTTTCTTCATGAGAGCACCTAGGGCACCATGCGGTCGATCGGCATTATCAGTATGCCTGTCGCTCCGAGCCTCTTCAGTCGGTGGATGGCCTCGTAGGCCTCGTCCCGGTCGATGACCACGTGTATCGCCACCACGTCGTCGCGGCCCATTATATTCATGATGGTCGGGCCAGCGATGCCCGGGAAATCCTTTCGGACCGCCTCCAGCGAGGTGACCGGGACGTCAGCCATCAGGTAGCGCTTGTTCGCCGCGTTCTCCACGCTCTCGACCGCGGCCACCAGCTCGTCGATCTCGTCCTTCCTCGACTTGTAAGTCTTCTCGTTCGTGATCATGACCGCGTTCGACTTCGCGATCACCGCCACTTCCTTCAGGTGGTTGACCTTGAGCGTCGAGCCCGACGAGACGAGGTCGACTATGATGTCTGCCACGCCGATGTGTGGGGTGACCTCCGCGGCCCCGGATATGACCGTGATCTCGACATCCTTGCCGGCCTTGGCGAAGTACTTCTTCGCAACGTTCGGGAAGGAGGTCGCGACCCTAGTCCCGTCCTCGATGTCCTCGACCTTCGAGATGCCGGAGTTGTCCGGCGCGGCGACAGAGATGCGGCAGTGTCCGAAGTTGAGGTCGTGCAGCACCTTGACGTCAAGGCCTGCCTCGAGCACCAGGTCCTTCCCGGTGATGCCGACGTCGACCGCGCCCTTGTAGACGAAGTTGACTATGTCCTGCGCCCTGACGAACATCACGGCGAAGTCGCGTTTCTTGACCGCCGCGAACAGCTTCCGATCGTCCGAGTCCTCGATCTCCAGGCCTGCCTGCTTGAGCAGCTGGACCGAGCTCTCGCTCAGTCTGCCCTTGTTCGGCACGGCCAATCGCAGTGTCACTTGCTCACCTGTAGCACTGGATAACGACAAAGGGAAATGCATACTTAATCTTGACCCCTCCAGCCTGTTTCGGTGGGACTACTGGACCAGCTGCCTTCGGGATATCGCGTCCGGGTCCAGCCTGACCTTGACGATCTTCGGAACCTTCCCCTTCACCGCCATCTTGTCACCGACGATCACTAGGGCTCCGTCCACGCCGGGTATCCAGGTCACATCTTCCAGAGCCCCCTTGATGACCTCTTCTTCGTCCGACTTGACGAGGTTTCCTAGGCGGGTGGCGCAAGCGTCGGCGACGGCGGCATCGGGCGAGAAGACCGTGGCCGCCTCGGCGACCCCGAGAGAGATCGAAGGCCCGACGGTGCTAGAGGACGTGCAGACAGAACACCGATCCTTGGAAGGACCGAACCTGAGGCCGAGACCTTGGAACTTGGGATTGAGGGTGAAGATGCCTACATCGACCGATTCAGACAGGAGCATGGCGATGTCCCCGCCGTTGTCGACGACGCAGTGCTTCGAGCCTGCGGATACCATCGCGTCCACGGCTTCGTCCGCGATGACCCCTGCGACAGCGGCCATCGGGCCAACGTCAGCGAGGCGTGCGGCATCGCACATCCTCTTGATGATGGGATGCGCCGACGCCGGCTCCTGATAGGGTTCGAGGGTGTCGCGGAACAGAGGGTCCGCAGCGACGAAGCGCTCGATCTCCTCCCTTGTCTCGAATACCGACCGCTCGGCGACTGCGATGTACCGTTCCTCAGCAAGGATGGTGACAGCGGTCTCGTTCAGCTCGAAATGACGCCTAACCACGTCTTCCATCGTCCCGACCTTCTTACGGTGGATTGTCGGATGAACTAGAAAAACGGATTGAGCGCGACCTACTCGATGCCCTTCTTCTTGCGCTTCTTCAGGGTCCTGATGAGGATGAAGGAGAGGATGCTGACGAACAAGATGATGCCGCCGATCGCGACGACTATGCCTCCTTCGCTTCCGGGCGGTATCGTGCTGTTGTTCGCCTCCTGGGCGAACGATGAGGCGTGGCTTGTCTGCACGACCGTCGTCGTGACGGCCGGTCCCGCCGAGGCCGTCGCCTGCAGGACGATGCCCGCGAACATCAGAGACGCGATCGCCAAAGCGAGAATCGATTTCCTCATCTGTCGCACCTTCGTGCCCTGCGCCACCCTAGCGCGGTGGTCGGCTAATCGCTTGAATCCATAAAAAGGTTCCTTGTGGCTTAGGCCTGAGCCCGGAGCTTTATCGCTCCCGGTGGGCAGGCATCGATGCACAGACCACAGGCGACGCACTTCTCGTTCTGGAAGACGACCTTCCAGGTCGTCTTGTCCACGCGGTACGCGGAGACGGGGCATACCGAGACGCAGAGGCCGCAGTTGGTGCATCTCTGGTCGTCCTTCTTGATGTACTCCTTGAGCTCCTTGACCTGGACGCCGACGTCCTCGAGGTACTTGATCGCCTTCTGGATCTGCGGGCCGCTGCCCTCGACGGAGAGCATAAGCCTTCCGCCGTTCTCGTCTATCTCTGCGCGGAGGATATTGACCATCAGATCGTACTGCTTGACGAGCCTGAACGTGATCGGCTCGCTGACCTGGTCCGGCGAGAAGGTGATGAGGAACTTCTTCATCGGCATCACTCCACCTCCTCTCTGGCATGCAGGTCTAGAGGCGCCTGAGTGCGCGACTCCGGCAGGTCCGCCACCTTCTCTGTGAGCAGGAACTCGCCCTTCATGATGCTCTTCTTGAGCGTCTCGGCGATCAGCCTGGCCTTCTGATACGAGGATATGGACGAGGTCTTGACCTTCTTGCCGTTGATCTCAATGGACCCGGAGCGGAGCTCGGAGTACGAGACCTCCCTGATCGTCGTCTTGTTCCTCGACTGGACCGAGTAATCGAGCACGGGCGCGAAGATCTGGTCGTCACGGACCATGACCGCCTTCATGACCTCCTCGTCGAGGATTGGGATTGGGACGCCCAGGCCGATGCCTAGCGTCACGCCGTACTTGAAGAAGCTGAGCGCCCTGACGAACTCCGTCGACATCTGCTTCATGTCGCCGATCACAGCTAGCGTCCGGGACGAGCCCTTGGGGACACCGTTCACCGTCTCCACGTTCGTCTTGAATTGGGTGCCCTCCCAGGCGACGTAGCCCTGCGCTCCCCCGAGGAAGATGCGGGTCCCGATGCCGATGGTGCGCAGCTGTGGGTCGTTGAGGAGCGGCGAGAGCTGTCCGGCCGAGGAGTAGGTCGCGTTGCCGTACCGCGGCAGGAGCTTGCCCATGTATGTGTAGAGAGTCCTCTCCGAAGAGTTCGTCGCCACGCCGTAGTTCTGATAGGCGTTCCTCGGGTTGTACATATAGGCCTGGTTGATCGTCCTCAGCGAGACCCAGGTGTCGATGTCCTTGCGCGGGTAGCAATCTGTGCCATAGGATGTCGCCTTGAGCCTGACCGCCTTTCCAGAGATCAGATCCTCGATGACGTGCGCTCCGCCGTACTCGAGGCTGCCGTCCTCTCTTGGCTCGGCGGCGCCGATGTAAGCGTCGACCGCAGCGAGCCCTCCGTATGCCGGGACGTCGTTGAGCCAGATCTTCGACATCTTGATTGGCGGCTCGGAGTGCCCGAAGTTCAGGAAGGCACCGGAAGAGCACATCGCGCCGAAGGTCCCCGTCGTCACTACGTCGACCTCCTTGGTCGCCCGCTGGACGCCCTCGCATTCAGCGATTTCGATGATCTCCTCGGCCGTCAATACGACGACGTCGCCCTTCTTGATCTTCTCGTTGATCTCCTGATAGGTCCGCTTCATCTCTACGCCTCGAACGGCCACCCGTGAACCGATTCACGATAGTTGAAGGTTGCGCATCTTCATTTGAGGACGCCCTTCGCCATGGCGAGCTCCGCGTTGAGCACCGAGCCGCCAGCGCCTCCACGGATGGTGTTATGGGAGATAAGGA
>JAJRAL010000185.1 GCA_028679935.1 Methanomassiliicoccales archaeon
CGTAGAGGCCTTGTGAGTGCATCACGTCGGTCGGCGTTACGCCGGTGCGGAGTACGTTCCCCCTCGCGACCAGCGCCTCGAGGGCATCCTTCAGCAGGATGACCTCCGGCACGCCGTCCATTAGCTCGAAGAACGTCCTAGGGCCGTTCGCAACGATGTGCTCGTAGACCCTTCTCTCGTTCTGGCTGAGGGCGGTGACGTCCTGCTTCCCGGCGACATAGAACGTCGTCTCCCGGTTCTCGAGCATGACCTTCTTCAGGTCGCCCCTCATTGTCGAGGCTACGGCGAGTGGCACGACGCGGTGCGGTCCGAGCTTCACGTCCCCGTGATCGTCCGGAGCGACCAACGAATCGCCGCCGAGTCCGGTGGTCCACATCGATATCGCCTTGACCCTGGTCTTCCATCCGCCGACCACCGCCCCGTCCAGGCTTAGCCGCGGGAAGCCGTTGTCCAGGAACGCGATGTCCGTAGATGTTCCGCCGACGTCGATCACCGAGCAGGTATCGAGGCCAGAGAGCGCCCTTCCGCCCATCAGGCTCGCCGCCGGCCCGCTCAGGACCGTCTCCACCGGCCTCTGCCGGGCGCTCTCCATCGTCATCAGGCCACCGTCACCCTTGAAGACGAGGATCCGTCCATGGATGTCCATGGCCGCGAGGGCCCTTTCGACCGAGGAAAGGAAGTCGCGGATTATCGGGATCAGCTTTGCGTTCAGGACCGCGGTGACGGTCCTTTCCCTGATGCCCAGCTCGGTCGTCATCGAGTGCCCCACGACGACCGGGAGGTCCGTCCTCTTGCGTATTAGGTCCCTGGCGATGACCTCCTGGGTCGGGTTGTAGATGCTGAACATGCCCGAGACGACGAAAGCGTCTACCTCTCCGGTCAGCTCCTCGACCGCGGACGCAAGCGCGCTCTCGTCGAGGGTATCGATCATCTTCCCCACCGAGTCATAGCCGCCCCTCACGTAGCGTGCCTTGTTCGTCCCTAGCCTCCAACCCTCTCCAGGCGTCCAGCCGATGCCGATCAGGCCGACCCGCCCTCCCCGTTCCTGGAGGATCGAGTTGGTAGCGAGCGTGGTCGAGAGGCCGACGAGCTTCACATCGCGCGCATCGCAGCCTCCCGCGACGAGCGCCTTGCGAATCGCCTCGGTCATGCCGAGAGTGAGGTCCTGGTAGGTCGTCTGTGCCTTCGCCGTGCCGACAACCCGATGGGTGTCGATCTCGACCAGTGCCGCGTCGGTGAACGTCCCGCCGGTGTCGATTCCGAGTCCGATGTCCATTGTCTCAGCCTCATCTTGAGCCGTAGGACCGGACATGGTCCCACGCCCTATGATACTCCGCATAGCCTTTCGCATCGCCGTACATGTCCGCGTCCTCGCGGGAGTACAGCCTCCGATCATCGCCGACCGGGCAGACCTTGATGCAGATGCCACACGGCGAGCGGAACTTCTGGTAGAGGTCCTCCGCCCGCGTGGCGCATGCCTTCTTGTCCGTCAGCCCGAGCGGGTATCCGTCCTCCGGAAGAGCCTTGACCGGGCAAGAATCGGAGCATCTCATGCATCGCGTGCATAGCTCTTCCTTGATTGGTGGATTGGACGGGAGTTCCGCCGTCGTGAATATGGAGGTGAACCGGACCCTCGGGCCGT
Organism: Methanomassiliicoccales archaeon; assembly: GCA_028679935.1. Next base: position 1,643 of record JAJRAL010000185.1, read on the forward strand.
ACCTCGTCGTCAGGATCATGTTGTTCACGCCGAATGTGCCCAGTCCTGCCAGATACGCAGCGTGACGGTGAGAGAAGAACGTTATCGGCTTGTCCTTGAGGATCGAGATGGTCCCGTAGCCGTCCCTCGGCAGGTAGATCGAGGCGTGCCCCATCTCGCTCAGCCAGGTCGCGATCCGGTAGGCGTGCTCGTCGAGCATCTGGTTCACGTTCTGATAGAGGACGTGGTAGTAGATCGAGGGGCTCGTCTCGAGGATCGGGAGCGTGATCGGCAGTCCGATGACGATGACGCTCTTCGCCTCGGGATAGATGCTCGCCGGCCTGAACTCCTTCGGAACCCACGGCTCGAACGGGGGCTTGTCCCAGGCCTTGGCCGAGGCGAAGCCGACCACCGGGATGTCTAGCTGGCGGCATTTCTCCTCGATCCGAGTCCTGAGCTCGTCGTTCATGCGTCCAGCATCCTCCAACGCGTATAAATCGATTGCCGATGGCGCATCCGCGGAGACGAACAGAGAATAGCGGACCACGATCACAATGTCGAGTTCATGTGGTGGACTGCGGAAGATGCTTCTTCAGCGTCTCGATCAGCTTGTCCAGCGTCGGGACGCCTCCGTAGAGCTCGAGGTGCTCGTCCACGAACAGCGCCGGAGCGATCGCCGCCCCGTATTTCATGAACAGCGGCGTGACCTCGCCCATCCATGAATACCGGTCAGGGGTCATCATCGCCTCGGTCGCGTGGACCATGTCGATCTTCACCTCGATACCGAGCTTCGCCTCCGCCTCCCTGATCCGCTCGATGTAGAGCTTGTCGTGGACTGCCAGCTTTGGGTTGCAGCAAGCGAACGAAAGGATGGTGACCTTCAACGATTCAGTCATAGAGACACCTCCCGATTTTCCTCAGGCTATCGACGCCATAGACGTCGCTCTCGAACAGCGGGACCTCCCTCTTAATCAGTCCCTTGAACCTCTCGGAGATCTCCTTCATGTACATCTCCTGCGTGCCCCTCCTCCTCTCGAGGAACCAGTTGCCCTTGAGCACGTCGAGGGGGATGACCTCGTTGACTATGAGCGAGGGCACGTTGATGCCGAAGCCGGCGAGGTCCTCGACCGCCCGCGCCGTCTCCTCGATTGGGAGCTTCTCCGGTAGGAGGACCATGTTGAACGCAGAGACCGTGGCGTCGGCGAGCCCCTTGACTGCGTTGTCGTAGCGCTCCTTCTCCTTCTTCAGGTCCTCGATCATGCCCTCGTCATACACGAATCCCAGCGCCTCGGAGAGCTCGCGGCGGTGCTTCATCTGATTGGTGATGTAGGTGGACCAGTCGAACGGCATGCTCAACTCCCTGAGCGTCTGGCCGGTCGGCGCTGTGTCGAACACGAGCTTGTCGTGCTCCGTGTCCTGCATGTAGCTGACGAACTGGTCGAAGGCCGCGATCTCCTCGGTGCAGGGGGTGCTGAGCAGCTCGCTCCCGAATAGCGTCGAGAAGCCCTCCAGCATGCCGGTCATCCGGCTCTGGAACACACCCATCGCCTTCTTCGGATTGATGTTGATGCCGGAGAGGCTGCAGGCACACCGGATCGGCGTCACCTCCGTCTCGCTGATCTTCTGCTGGAAGATGACCGAGAGCGAAACGGTGGGATCCGTCGCGATGATCAGCGTCTTGTATCCCTGGTCCGCGAGCCAGACCGCCGTCGCTGCGGCCATGGTCGTCTTGCCGACACCCCCCTTCCCTCCGAAGAAGAGGTACCGCTTGCTGGTCGCTAGATCGCGCAACGTGCCTTCTGCCATCGGGCGGGTATCGCAAAGACGCGCTCATAACTCTGCCGTTCCCTGCCCGCGGGGACAAGGCTTATCTCCGCCTGGCGCGATGGCGCGGAGAGCTGGACCAGATGAACGGCGTCGTCTCATTGTCGAACGTGGGCAAGTCGTACCGCAACGTAGTCGCTCTGCGTGACGTCTCGTTCGAGGTCAAGCGCGGTGAGATCTTCGGCTACATCGGTCCCAATGGCGCCGGGAAGACCACTACGATTAGGATCATGGTCGGCCTGCTGGGCAGCTACCAAGGCTCCGTCTCGATCAACGGCATCACTCTCAACGGCAACAAGGAGAAGATCAACAAGATGCTCGGCTACCTGCCCCAGAGGGCGTCGTTCCAGGACTGGCGGACGGTCGACCAGGCGCTGACGACCTTCGGCCGGCTCTCGGGCATTCCCAGGGGCGAGCTCGACGGAAGGATCAAGACGACGCTGGACAGGCTTGGAATCCTGGAGTACAGGAACCGGAAGGTCACCGCGCTCTCGGGAGGGACGCTGCAGAAGGTGGGAATGGCCCAGGCGATCCTGCACGATCCGGAACTGCTCGTTCTCGACGAGCCGGTCGCCGGCCTCGATCCGGAGAGCCGATTCGCGTTCAAGGGTCTGTTCAAGGAACTGAGGAAGGAGGGAAGGACGATCTTCTTCTCCTCGCACATCCTGAGCGACGTCGAGGATCTGGCGGACAGGATCGGAGTGCTCAGCGCCGGCCGCCTCGTCTATCAGGGAACGGTCGACGAGCTCAACGAGCAGGTGAGGACGGGCAAGCAGGTGTTCCTCGAGCTCTCCAAGGACGCGGGCTTCGAGAGGATCGTCGGTTCGCTCAAGGGTGTGGTGTCGTACGAGACGCTCTCGCCAGGGCATTTCCTCCTGCATCTCGAGGAGGCGGCGGACGTCGACGAGGCGATCGACGGCATCATCCGCCAATTGGTCTCGCAAGGCCTCCAGATCAGAGCGGTCTATCCCAAGCAGCCGACGCTCGAGCAGCTCTACGTCAACTATCTCCAGAAAGGGGTGGTTCAGTGAGCTTCGGCCTCCTGCTCAAGGATGAGCTGAACGGCTACTACCGCTCCAAGGTCATGTTGCTGCTCTGGGTTGGGCTGCCGCTCATCAGCATCATCGTCTTCTACGCCCAGCCCGGTGGCACCCAGACGTCGCTGTCGATCTACACCGCGATCATAGTCTCGGCCATCGGCGGCACGCTTTCATCGGTCATGCTCGCGGTGACGATAATCAACGAGAAGGAAAGGAAGGTCTACGACCTCTTCGTCATCCGGCCGATCCGGCGATGGGAGATCGTCCTGTCAAAGTTCGCCGCGGTGTTCATCTGTGTCGTCGCCGCGGGAGCGATCGCCGTACTCTTCGGGCTCGCGGTGGATGCGACAAGGCTCGGCTCGATACCCGCCGACCTGTGGAGCCAGCTGGCGAACTCCCTCATGGTCACGGTGGGCATGATCGGCATCACCGCGAGCACGAGCCTGCTCATCGGGATCGCCTCGCCCTCGATCCTGGTAGGCGTCATCGTGGTGCTCTATGGGTCGAACTCCCTCGCCTCGCTCGTCATCCTGCCCCTCATCGTGTCGAACCTCGCCCCGGTGGCGGGGCTCGGCATCGGCGCCGCGATAACGGTGGCGATGCTGATCCTGGCCTGCGTCTATTTCGAGAGGAAGCAGCTCTGACTAGGGGAATTCCTTGAAGGCCTCCCTCTTGGCCCCGCAGAACGGGCAGACATCAGGGGCATCGCCCTCGCCGGTGTAGCCACAGACGTCGCAGACGTGGACCTTGGACGGCTTCCAGTCCTTCCCCGAGTCGACCATCGACTTCGCCTCCATGAACATCTTCTGATGGATCTTCTCGGTGTTCCAGGCGTAGTCGAAAGAGACGAAGGCGGACTTCTCGCCCTGCATCTTGGCCGTCTCTCGGTAGGTCGGGTACATCTCCTCGATCTCGAACGTCTCGCCGTCGACGCCGAACTGCAGGTTCTTCGATGTGTTGCCAATCCCGAACGGTGCCTCACCGAGAGCGTGCCCTGGAGCTATCGGCATCCTGCTCAGGTGGTTCGTCGCGTGGATCTGCTCGGCGAACGCGATTGCGCTGAAC
>JAJRAL010000112.1 GCA_028679935.1 Methanomassiliicoccales archaeon
GGTGAAGCCGCTTCCGTCCGGCATCGGACTGGACTTCAGCCTCCGGGTCGGCGACCCCGTCAAGGCGCTCAAGGACGCGAAGAGGGAAGCGCTCTTCCTCGTTCTGATCCCCGCGATCCTGCTTCTGATCGTCGTCCCGGCCGTCTACGCGACCGCGAGCGGCCTCTCGCCGGCGGTCGTGGCGTTGCTGAACGATCTGAGCGGCATCGTCGACGTGGTGCTCCTGCTCGGCATCATCGCGCTCCCGCTCGCCTACGTCCGCGGCTTCTATCCCAAGGGCTCGTTCTCCAGGATGATCTTCTTCATCCTCCACTCGCTCTTCCTCGTCTACTACATCTACGCCGTGCTGGTGTTCTCGCACCTCGGCGACGGGTTGAGCGGCATCGGCGTTCACTTCGACTACAACGAGGCGGTCCTGCTGCTGATGCTCATCCCGCTCTTCTCCATCGTCGTTGCGGTCGGCGAGGTCGTCGACGAGCGCAAGAACTGGAAGGAGAAGCTCGGGTTCCCGGTGAAGAGGAAGCCCCTGAACACCGCCTCCGCCTTCCTGGACTTCAACCCGCGAACGGGCAAGCTCGGCGACGCGGCGAAGGCCTGCCGCCGTTCCTACGCGTTCTGGCTCGTGCTGCCGTTGATCGCGCTCTCGATCGCCGCCGGTGCCATCAGGGACACGTCGCAGATCATCAACAACCTCGCCCTGGCTTCCGAGATCGACTCCATCGCGACCGCGATCATCCCCGTTTCGATCATCATCGTCGTCCTGAGCTTCCCCTGGGGCTTCTACCCGAAGGGATCGTTCGGGCGCTTCGTCTTCGGCATCGTCGTGACGCCGATCCTCGTGCTCTTCGTGCTCTCGGTCTTCGCGAGCGGCGCGCTGCAGAGGGCGCTCTTCAACTCCGGCATCTCGGTCGACCTGAACCTGGTTGAGCTCCTGCTCGTCTTCTACGCTCTGAGCTTCCTGATCGTCCCGGCCTGCGAGCTGGCGGACAACCGGCGCGCCTGGAAGAAGACGTACGGCCGTTCGCTGAAGAAGCTCAGCCCGTCGAAGCCCGGATTGATGACCGACTTCCGAGTGCGCTACGCCAAGTTCCTGAACGGGGCAAAGGACGGAAGGAAGGCGATCATATCTTTCGTAGTGCTGCCGGTCGTCGTGCTGGTTGCGATAAGGGCGACCCTGCAGAGCTCCGACAATCCCCTCATGCAGCAGGCGCTGGCGAGCCTGGTCGGACTGGACACGAAGATCGCGATCGTCGGCTTCGGCCTCGCCGCGGTCATGTTCGTGCGCGGCATGTGGGGACCGGGAGCGTTCTCGCGGCTCATGTTCGGCCTGGTGGCCACGCTGGTAGACGTCCTCTGGACGCTGGTCCTGATCGGCGGTCTGAACACCATCAACGCGGAGATAAACATACCCGGGGGCTTCTCGATCGACCTCTCGCCGTACCTCAACATCGTGCTGATCCTCTTCGTGGTGCTCGCCGCGTTCAGCGGCGTGAGGTACGCGATGGAGTACGCGCGCTACCGCGCGCAGTGGTTGAACAACCGGGAGTCGCTCGTGGTCGAGTAGGCTCAGAGGATCTCGATGCCGGCCTTCCCGATGCGGAACGGCAGGGGGTCGATCGGCGCGTCGGTGAAGCGCATCTTCGCGATCTCGAGCTGACGCTCACGGCGGTCGACGAACTGGTTGTCCCTCTTCCCCAGTCGGATGATGACGTCGAACACCTGCTCCACGACCTCGCCGAAGCGGTGCACCATGCCCTCGTCGCAGATGACCAACGTGGTGATGCCCCTCGACGAGAGCGAGCCGAGGAGGTAATCGATCTGCTGCCGGAAGTGCAGGAGGCTCATGTCCATGGCGAGCGCGCCGAGGTTGTCAATGACCACCGCGTCCTGCCCCTGGCCGAGCATCTCCAGCAGGGGATTGAAGCCGCCCTCCTGCCCGTAGCTATGGAACGTGGAATCGGCATGGAGGTCCTTCACCGGGAGGATGGTCATCAGCCTCTTCGACTCGTACTCCTCCAGGGGCCATCCGAAGGCGGACGCCTGCTCGACGAGGTCCTCGCGCCGCTCCCGCACCGCCACGTACGTCACTCCGTGCCCGGCGGCGCAGGCCGCCGCGGCGAACTGCAGCGCCATGATCGTCTTGCCCGTGCCGGAACGTCCGGCGATGAGCGCGCTCCGCCCCTTCAGGTAGCCGCCGGTCACCGTGTCAAGTCCGGCGATGCCAGTCGAGATGCGCTCTAGGGCCGTATCACTTCTCTCCTCGCTCCTCCGCCATCTGCCTGATGATTACTTATGCCTGCCGCCAGCCTTCTCGCTCGGGAGCATCCAGCGGGCAGAGGCGGGCACCTCCTCGGAAGCAATAAATAAGGACTCGATGCTAGGCGGAGGGCACGAAGAAGGAGTGATTGGAGATGGGAATAAGCATCGCAATCTGCGAGAACGATTCTGACGCATCGCTGTGCAAGACATCCAAGACGACCTTCGTGAAGGTCTACCTGCCCGACATCCGGGGATACGAGAAGTACGCCGAGTACGACTCGATCATCGCCGGGCCGGAGGCGAAGAAGGTCCTGGGCGCGGAGTGGGAGGCGTTGTTCAAGCGCAACCGCCTCGCCCCCGAGGCCGAGGTCATCTACGTCGACAAGATCAAGAACGAGGCGGACCGGGCGAAGCTGCTGCCCCATGCCACGAAGAACTACACCGGATGGGTCTTCGTCGACAAGGCGCCGTCCGACGTCGCCAGGGAGATCATCTCCAAGTCATCGCCCGACGACCGGCTGACCGGCTGGGACATGGTCTCGTTCGAGGACATGGCCGAGACGTGCAAGAAGTGCGGCATGTCGTGGGACAAGGGCCGTGGTTGCATCGGGGACTTCGGACCGGAGAGCTCGAAGCTGCCTGAGATCGCCGCGAAGTACGGCGCGAACATCATCGCCAACGTGGTCGAGAGCAGCCGGACGAAGAAGACGTTCGGGCCGGCCGATGCCGAGGAACTGATCCGCGAGGTCAGGCTCGTCAGGGAGAAGCTCCCGGCCGAGGGAAAGGTCATGGTGAACCGGTACAAGGGAGTGCTCGACCGCCTGGAGGCGATGGCGAACATAGCCTTGAAATATCGGACGAAGTTCTATTTCGTCTAATGACAATGTTCGGGCACGAGGAAGCTGACAGGGCATTCCAGAAGTACGGTTTCAAGGCAGGCTTCCTCAAGCTCATCATCCTCAAGCTCCTGTCGAAGGGGCCGAGGCACGGCTACGCCCTGATGAAGGACATCGAGAGGTACACCGAGAAGGAGTGGGAGCCGTCGCCCGGCTCGATCTATCCCGCGCTGAAGGAGCTTGAGAAGGAGGGCCTGGTCGTCGCCTCGACCTCGGGCCGCCGTAGGCTCTACGAGATCACCCCGGAGGGGGAGAAGGCGCTCAAGGGCGCGATCGAGCACGCGAACATCGCCTTCCACTACCTGCAGCGCATCCTCGCCATCTGAGCCCGACTCATCGTTAAGTATCGCGCGCTTCCTTCACGGCATCATGAACCCGGGCAGGAGCTTCAGCGATACCAAGGTGGGGGACGTCGCCGGGCTCGTGGTCAAGGAGCCGATGAAGGTCCAGAAGAGCGCTAAGATCCGCGACGCGATCGAGCTCATGCTCAAGAACCCCGTCTCGCGCAAGGTCTACGTCATCGACGTCGAAGGGAACCTCGTAGGCGCGGTGACGACGGAGAAGATCCTGAAGCTGATCGGCTACCGCGTTGGCGTGCAGGAGAACCGTAGCATGGAGTTCTACCGCTTCTTGCGCGACACGTTGAAGGAGAACGTGGAGGAGGCCGTGGTCCTGGTGAAAGCGGTCAAGAAGGACACGAAGCTCACCGAGGCTCTGCGCATCATGATCGAGTACCACGTGAACGATCTTCCAGTCGTCGACGATGACTACAAGCTGATCGGCGAGCTGAGCAGCCTCGAGCTCTTCGCCAAGGGCAAGGAGCTGTTCGACGATTGATCATTTCGAGCAGACCGGGCACTTCTCGTCCCTGTCCACCGCGACGATCTCGTAGGAGTTGCAGCGCAGGTCGATCACCAGCAGCTTGCCGGTGAGCGGGTCGCCGACCTTCGTGATGAGCTTGATCGCCTCCATCGCCTGGAGCGCGCCGAGCACGCCGGCCGCGGGCCCGAGCACCGGGACCTCCTTCCGCGGCGGATTCGAGGTGAAGAGGCACCTGAGGCAGGGCGACTTTCCCGGTACGACCGTGGTCAGCTGCCCGAACATTCCCTCCACCGCGGCGTGCACGAACGGCACGTCGGCGTCGACGCAGAACGAGTTCAGGGCCATGCGCACGTCGAAGTTGTCCGTGCAGTCGAGGATGACGTCCGCGTCCTTCATCAGGTCCTTCACGTTCGTCGGGATCATCCGTTCCTCCCTCCCCACGATCCTCAGGTCCGAGCGCATCTCGATGAGCTTCCACGTGGCGCTCTCGACTTTCGACTTGGAGGCGGTGACGTCGTTCTCCCAGTGGAGCAGCTGGCGGTTCAGGTTGCTCAGCTCCGCCGCCTGGTCATCGGCGAGGATGAGCGCGCCGATCCCCGCGGCCGCGAGATACATCGCCGCCGGTGAGCCTAGTCCGCCCAGACCGACGATGCCGACGGTCGAGCGCGCCAGCTTCAGCTGTCCCTTCTCGCCGAAGCCTTCGACGGAGATGTTCCTGCGGTACCTCTCCTTGTCCCTCGGGGTCAGCGATGCCTTGGCCACGACTATGGCACGTTCCTGATGGGTAAAATACCTGGCGGAGGCAGACGTAAATACGGCAC
>JAJRAL010000213.1 GCA_028679935.1 Methanomassiliicoccales archaeon
ACGATAGTTGAAGGTTGCGCATCTTCATCTGAGGACGCCCTTCGCCATGGCGAGCTCCGCGTTGAGCACCGAACCGCCAGCGCCCCCACGGATGGTGTTATGGGAGATAAGGAACATCTTGAGGTACTTATCCTTCTTCCGCAGGCGACCGACGGTCACGCTCATCCCTCTGGCCCTGGCCGGTTGACCTGCGTTCAGGTCCCAGAGGGGCTGCGGCCTGTCCAGCTCCTCGCGCACGATGATCGGCTCGAGCGGCGCGGTGGGCAGCTTCAGCCTCTGCGGTTCAGGTCGGAAGGCGCGCATCGTCGCCATCGCCTCTTCGCACGTGCAGTCCTTGCCAGTGAGGATGACCGCCGACTCGAGATGACCGTCGTGGACCGGCACGCGGGCGCAGTTCGCCAGCATGCCGAACGAGGCGTACTTGAGCTTCGTGCCCTTGATGGTGCCGAGCATCTTGTGCAGCTCCTCCTCCATCTTCTCCTCCTCGTTCTTGATGTAGGGAATGACATTGCCGATGATGTCCAGTGAAGGCACTCCCGGATAGCCCGCGCCGGAGACCGCTTGGTATGTCGACACGATCACCTGCTGAAGCCCGTAGGCGTCCTGAAGAGCCTTCGCCGGCACGGCGAGCCCGGTCGTGGAGCAGTTCGCGTTCGTCACGATGAACCCGCCGTTCTTGTAGGTCTGCTGGGCCTTGATCATCGCGAGGTGTTCCGAGTTGACCTCCGGGATGAGGAGCGGCACGTCCGGGTCCATGCGGTGCGAGCCCGCGTTCGAGAACACGGCGACGCCGGCGTTTGCCAGATCGGTCTCGTAGTCCTTCGCTATCTCCGACGGAAGGCCGGAGAAGGCGACGCGGCACGACTTCGCGATCTTCTTGATGTCGATCTGCTCGACCTTGCGTTCGAGGGTTTCAGCCATGAAGCCGTAGTCCTTGACCTTGACGACCTCGCTCAACCTCTTGCCGTCGGAGCGCTCCGAGGCGTACAGGCCCTGGATATCGAACCAGGGGTGATCCTCGAGCAGCTGGACGAACCTCTGTCCTATCATTCCGGTGGCGCCGAGCACGGCGATCTGCGTCTTCTTCATTCGATCCCTCCGAAGTATTTGTGTCCCGCTTCCATCATTTCCACGAAGCGCTCCCCGCCCGGCTCTGTCGCGGCCTTGCGGACCTCCTCGACCGATTCGACGAGCAGGTCGAGCACCTCCTGGGTGTGCGGGTTCACATGCTGTATCTCGTAGTAGAGCTCTGGGTTCTCCGCCGCGACGCCCTTGGCAGCGCACTCCTGCTTGTCGAACGTCGTGGAGGCGTAGGACTTGAGCTCCGCATAGTCGTGACCGCTCTTCACCAGCGCGTTGAAGAACGCGATGTTGATGGCGTGGCTCACGCCGAGGACATAGGCGATGAGCTCGTCGTGCTCCTCGACCTTGACCACCCTGACGTTCAGGCCGACGCCGTCGAACAGCTCCTTCGCCATCCTCGTGCCCTCCTCCGAGCCGCAGTCGCAGACGATCACATTCTTGTCCAGTATGATGCGGGTCTCGGGTCCGAACATCGGGTGGACGCTGCTGACCTTGACCTTCTTCGCCGCTGCCTTCTTCAGCATCGGGATCATCGGTTCCTTGACCGAGCTGACGTCGAACACGAGCCCCTTCGGCTTCATCACCAGAACCCTCTCCAGCAGCTCCGGTGTCCGGCCGATCGGCGTCGCCAGGACTATCACGTCTGCCCCGGTGATCGCCCGTTTCAGGTCGTTCTCGAACGGGAACCTCGTGCTCGAGACGATGTCGTGGACCATGACCTTATGGCCGCGCTCGGCGAAGAACCGGCTGAGCCAGCTCCCCATCTTCCCCGAGCCGCCGACTATGGTGATCCTCTTCGGCTCCTTCGCCTTGGGGATGCGCATCTGAGCGTCGACGGACTCGCGTATCAGGAGCCTGGCTATCTGCGCCGCCGCTTCCTCCGAGATGCCCGAGTCCTTCGCCCGCGAGGCGTACCTGGCGACGACCTGGTCCTCCACGCGCGTGTTGCGGACCGGCGCCGCGCGCCCGGCCTTGTACACGCCCATCCGGTTCGCCAGGCGCATTCTCTGGCCTATCAGGTCCAGGATCTGGTTGTCTACTTCCTCGATGTGCCACCTCATCGCGTCCACGCTATCTGGCAATGAAACCACCTCTCAAGCAGAGATCTGCGAGCACGAGCGCCGCCGCCGCCTCGACGACCACGACCGCCCGGGGGACGATGCACGGGTCGTGCCGCCCCTCGATTACCAGGGTCGTGTTCTCCTTCTTGGCTAGGTCGACGCTGCGCTGCTCCTTCGATATCGACGCCGTCGGTTTAAAGGCCACTCTGAGATCGAGCGGCATGCCGTTCGAGAGCCCGCCGAGGATCCCGCCGGCATTGTTGGTGACCGTTACTACCCTACCTTCCTTGATTTCGAACTGATCGTTGTTCTGCGATCCCCTCATTGTTGAGGAGCGGAACCCGGCGCCGAACTCGACGCCTTTCACTCCAGGTATGGAGAGCATCATCTTTGCGAGGTCTCCGTCAAGCGTGTCGAAGAACGGTTCGCCGATCCCGACAGGCAGTCCGACGGCGAGGCATCTGACAACGCCGCCGACGCTATCTCCGTCTGCCTTGGCCTTGAGTATCTCCTTCTCCATCAAGGCGGCTGCCTTCGGCCCGGCGGCCCTGGTCGAGAACTTCCACGGGACCTGTCTGGTCGTTTCGAAATCGTGCTCCTCCGTGTCCGCGACCGCGCCGATGCTCTGCGAGTACGCGGCGACCCGGATGCCCTTCATCTCGAGCATCGCGATCGCTACCGCTCCCGCGGCGACGATAGGCGCGGTCATCCGGCCGGAGAACTGCCCTCCTCCTCGGATGTCGTGCGCCTCGCCGTACTTGACCATCGCCGGGTAGTCGGCATGGCCCGGTCTTGGCACGGTCTTGAACTTCTCGTACTTCGATGAGTCGGTGTCCTTGTTCGGGATGAACAGCTGCACTGGCCCTCCGCTCGTGACCCCGTCCACTATGCCGGACTGGATCTGCACCGTGTCCTCCTCGGTCCGCGCGGTCCCGATGCCCTTCGCTGGCTTGCGCAGGTCGACGAGGGCCTGGATCTGCCCCTGGCTGACCTTGAGGCCGGATGGCACCCCGTCAAGGACGCACCCGACGCCGGGTCCGTGACTGGTACCGAAGAGAGTGAACCTGAGCGACACACCGATCGAGTTCATGGCAGCAGCTCCACCTCGCCCCCGAGGGCCTTGATGTCGTCGAGGAACTTTGGATATGAGACGTAGTAGCTCTCGCCGTGGCTGATGGTCGTGGTACCCTTTGCGATCAGGCCGGCGACCGCTCCGGCCATGAGGATGCGATGGTCGCCGAGCGAGTCGATTTCGGCCCCATGGAGCTCGACCGGCCCCTTGATCAGGCAGCCGTCGCGCTTCTCCTCGATGTCCGCCCCCATCGCCTTGAGGAAGTCGGTCGTCGAGGCGATCCTATCGCTTTCCTTGTGGCGCACGTGCTCCGCGTTCTTGATGACCGTGAGGCCTTTCGCCTGGGTCGCGAGAACCGAGACGATTGGGAAGAGGTCCGGCGCGTCCGAGAGGTCTACCTCCGTCGCTCGGAGATCACCGGGCAGCGCTCTGACGCTCGAAGCCCCCCTCTTGACCCCGGCCCCGAAGTCTTCGAGGATGTGAAGGATGATCTTGTCGCCCTGCCTGTCATCGGGATCGAGCCCGCTGACGACCACGCCGTCGCCGAGCGCTCCGGCCACGAGCAGGAACGAGGCCGACGAGTAGTCGCCTGGTACCTTGTAGCTCGTTGACTTGTATCTCTGCCTTCCGGGAACGTGGAACCCTTCATCGGTCATCTCGACCTCCGCGCCGAACTCGCGCATCATCCCCATCGTGATCTCGACATATGGTCTGGATTTGAGGGGAGCGGTGAGCACGACGTCGGTATCGACGTCCTTCGGAGGCGAGCTGATCAAGAGCGATGAGATGAACTGCGAGCTGACATCCCCGCGGATGTGCGTCTCTCCTCCTCTATTGGGTCCGCGCACGATGAGCGGAGCGAGCCCGATCCCTCTGGTCGAGGTGCACTCCACGCCCATCTCCCTGAGCGCGTCGATGAGCGGCTGCATCGGTCTCCTCCGGATCGATTCGTCGCCGGTGAGCACGGTCTGACAAGGGAGAAGCGATGCGACGCCCGCCATGATCCTTATCGTCGTCCCGGAGTTCTCCGCGTCGATTACGTCGTCAGGGCAGGTCAGCCTGCCGCCGTCCACCGTCACAGTATCGCCGCTGACCGACGTCCTTGCGCCGAAGTGCCGGATCGCCCGGTGCGTCGCTTCCGTGTCGCCGCTGAGCAGCACGTTCCTGATCGTCGACCTCCCGTCCCCCAGCAATCCGAGGACGAGCGCTCGGTGCGAATAGCTCTTCGACGGCGACGACTTTACCGTCCCGGTGATGGTGGATGGCAAGACCTTGAGCTTCATTCTGTCAGTCCTCCCCGTTGTAGATATCGGCCACGATGAAATCCTTTCCGCCGAGCGACTCCCTGACTGCCTTGAGCCTGCGCTCCTTGACAAGAATAACCGTCGCCGGTCCGGTACCTGAGAGTCCCGCCGCGGTTGCCCCCTGGAGCATCGCGTCGACGGTCATCGCGGGGTCGAGCGACAGCGCCGCCGAGTAGGCGAGGGAATTGATCAGCATGGCCTCTTGCCACTTGCCGACCAGCACCTTCTGGTAGGCGACGTCTATGACGCTCGCCAGCCCCCTCATCCGGTCGAGCGGGAGCCCCTTCTTCCTGATCTGCCTGGACGGAACGTGAATCAGGGCGACCAGGTCCTCCGGCATCGACTGTCGCTTGACTATCATGTTGCTCTTGTTGTCGGTGATGACGAGCCCGCCCAGCATCGAGGCGCAGGCGTCGTCGAACGCCCCTGTCACGGAGACACCCGCCTCGATCGCGCACTTCACGCCGAGCCTGACCGCCTCTATCTGGTCGAGCTCCTCGCCTACCGCCCCCAGCGTGGCGAGCACGATGGCGTTCGCCGCGGCGCTGCTGCTCTTCAGGCCCTTCGAGACCGGGATGTTCGACGAGGTCGTGACCTTCGCTCCGTATCCCTCATCCGGGGCGTAGGCGTCGATCACCGCCTTCGCGCAGAGTCGCGCGAGCGCATCATCCTCGTCCTTCAGTCCTTCCATCCGGGCCTCGATCCTGCCTGAACGGTCGAGCTCAACGGCCGCTCTCGTCTCCAGGCCGATGCCGAACGCCGCCCCCTTCCCGGTGGCGATGGCGTTGATCACCGTGCCCGCGCCGTGCACCAATGCCTCGCCTCTCAGGTCAGCGACCCCCTGAGCGCCTCCTTCATCACGTCGGTGGGCGGCCACCCGCCGGTCCAGAGCTCGAACGCCTTGGCCGCCTGGAACACCAGCATGTCCTCTCCGTTCCTAGTCACCGCGCCCTTCTTCTCGGCCTCGGCCAGGAACTTTGTCCTCGGTGGATTGTAGACGACATCCATGACGAACTGCCCTTCGCGGAACACTTCCGGCGCGATCGGCATCTCGTCGGGGAATCCGACCATGCCGAGAGGCGTGCAGTTGATGACGATGTCGTATTCGCCCTTCGGGGCGTCCCTCAGCGGGACCGCTTCGCCTCCTAGCTCCTCCGCCAGGCGTTTCGCTTTGCCGGCGGTGCGATTCGTGATTGTCACGTCTGCGCCGATTCCCTTCAGGGCCGAGGCGCAGGCTCTTGCCGCCCCTCCGGCGCCAATCAGCAGCGCCTTCTTACCCCTGACCTCGACGCCGGCCAGTTCGATCGTCTTCTCGACTCCGAAGGCGTCGGTGTTCGTGCCCCTGAGCATCCCGTCCTCGACGACCACCGTGTTCACCGCCTTCACCCTCTCCGCGACGGCGTCGAGGGAATCGAGCAGAGGCATGATCTCCTCCTTGTATGGAATTGTGACGTTGAACCCACGCAGACCGTAGGCCAGGGCGATCGGCTTGAGCTTGTTCAGCTCGTCCTTCCTCGTCTCGAACTTGAAGTAGCGGCCAGGCAGGCCGAGCGCTTCGAAGGCTGCGTTGTGCATCGCAGCCGAACGGGAGTGTCTGAGCGAGCCTCCGACGACTCCGGTGATCGTTCCGCCACCTCTGCCCAATCGCATCATCGTCGCCAGGTCGAGCTGTCCCGGTGCCGCTTCCTTCCCCTTCTCGAGGCAGGCGTACGAGAACTCGGATCCAAGGCGGTCGGCGCAGACCCGGGTGATCTCCCCGGCCGCGCCCATGCCGACTATGACATGGCTGCCCTTGGTCGCCGAGAGGCTCTTCGCCGCCTCGGCTAGGACAAGTAGGTCGGTCACCGTGTTCACCTTGTACGCCGCCTTCGCCACGTCCGCCCATTCGGACTCCCGGGTGAGCGTCGCCACGATTTCCCGCGACGGCGGCGTCGATTCGTAATCGTGATGCGAAGCGATGATGCGGGAACGGGGGAAGACCTTCCTGGCCTCCCGCAGCAGGACGGAACCGTCCTCGAGGTCGATCAGACCGAAGCCGTGCTCCGCCGCCATGCGTAGGAACGCCCGCCGCGTCTGCTCGTTGCCCGTGTATCCGCCTCCCTGCAGTGCCGGCCTCAGAGTGGCAATCATCTCGATGCCAATGTCGTCAAATCCCCTCAGATCTGAAGGCGGCGAGGACATCATGTCGAACCGCACCTCGACGAGGTCGGCACCTTGATCCTTCGCCCGCTTCGCGGCCGATAGCGCCGCGGCGAGCGAAGGCTCGATGATTGAAACGCAAGTCCTCATACCTCGATGATCGTCTCCGTGATCGCCCGCCCGAAGTGCCTTCCGCCCTCCTCGACCCTGACCAGGACCTTCTGGCCCACCTTCAGCTCGGAGACGGATACGGGTCCGTCGGGGGTGCAAAGCCGGATCGTCTCCGCGTTCTGAAGGATGGTCGTGAACCTCCTCTTGCCCACCTTGGCTTCGACTAGCAGCAGCGGGCGGCGCTCTATCTTGCTCCTGCCGACGACGACGGCCCGGCAGTTGCCCTCCGAATCCGTCGCGAGCGCCTCGTCCCCACCCCGCATTTCCGATAGGTAGCGGGTCTTGCCGCCAGGCGTGAGAACGTAAGCGTGGACCGCTCCGGCATTGACGCGGAACGGACGGGAGGCGACGTACTCGCTCTCCATGCTCTCCGAGCAGACGAGGAATAGGCAGGCGGACTGTGAACCGACCAGCATACCTTCGCCGACCTTCATGATAGAGCAGGTATCCAGACATACGCGGTCGCCGACCGACGCAGGGGCGATCCTCGTCACCTCGGCGGCGGTCAGTTCGACATTCGGCATCTTCCGCTCCGTCACCGCGTGGAAGTCCTTGAGTTCCGATGCGGAACCGGGCTGGATCACGACGCCGTCGACGCCGGTCTCGAGCGTCTCGAGGAACGTCTTCGCTTCCTGCGGTGACGTGGCGACCGCGAGCAGCCGAGTCTTCGAGCCCTGTAGGTCGGCTATCAGATTCTCCAATGGAATGACCTTCCAGTCCTGCGCCGAAACGACGATGATGTCGACCTTGTCCTTGAGCGAGGCCGCCTTCTCGACGTCGGCCGAGGACCTTATGTCGAACCACTGAGCCGCCTTCTTGCCTTCGAGTTGCAGCGTATCGTCCTTTCGGACCAGCGCGTCGAAGCGGCCGAGCTTCCTCAGCTCTTTGTCCTCGTCCTTGATGACGATCTCGACGTAGCCGGCCTCGAGCGCCGCGGCCACGAGCTTCTTCCGCTCCTCGTACCGCTGCAGATGGTCGGACCTGACCCAGATGAGCTTGCCCTTCCTCTTATCGGACATGGCATCACTGCAGGAATTTCAGCGCTTCCTCGACCTCGAGGTCGTGCAATACTATGCCTGAGATAGCCCGGGTGATGCCAACTATGTTGCGGTGCTGGAAGACGTTGCGGCCGATCGAAACGCCCTTCCCACCCGCCTCGATAGAGTCCTTGACCATCTGGAGTATTCGTTCGTCAGAGTCCATCTTTGGCCCGCCGGCTATGACCACTGGCGCGAGGGACCCACGGGTCACCTCCCGGAACGAGTCGATGTCCCCGGTGTAGTTCGTCTTGACGATATCCGCGCCAAGCTCCGTCGCCGTCCTGGCGCACTGCTTGATGTGCTCAACGTCGAAGGAGTCCTTGATGTCCTTTCCTCTCGGGTAAATCATGACAAGAAGCGGCATGCCCCACTCGGCGCAGTTCTCCGCCACCGCCCCTAGGTCGCTGAGCATCTCCTGCTCGTAGTCCGCACCTAGGTTCACATGCACCGAAACCGCGTCGGCTCCGAGCTTGATCGCCTCCTCCACGCTCGTCACGATGACCTTCCGGTTCGGGTCCGGCGCGAGGTTCGTCGAGGCCGAGAGGTGGAGTATCAGGCCGATGTCGCGGCCGTAAGCCCTGTGACTATAGGGCACGACGCCCTTGTGAAGAACTATGGCGGTCGCTCCGCCCTGTGATACCTTGTCTATCGTGCCGCGCAGGTCGACGAGGCCCTCGATCGGCCCCATCGATATGCCGTGGTCCATCGGCACGATGACGGCCCTTCCGGTGCTTCGGTCCATCATGCGTTCCATCCGCACCGCCTTGCCAAGTGCTCCAGACGACATATCGATCAGGCCGTGTGAATCATTAGCATGCATATAACACTTTTGCACCGCCGGCGCCGGTGAAGCGATCGTTGGGTCACACGGGGCAGTGCGACATTCCGTGCTTCTGGAAGTACTTCTGGTGGTACTCTTCCGCGCGCCAGAACGTGCTCGCCGGCGTTATCTCGGTGGCGATCGGCTTGCCGAACTTTCCCGAGGCGTCCTGCTCCTCTTTCGACGCCTCCGCCTCCTTCCGCTGCTCCGCGTCGTAGTAGAAGATCGCCGAGCGGTACTGATCGCCGACGTCCGGTCCCTGTCGGTTCACCTGCGTAGGGTCGTGCATGGTCCACAAGAACTCCACCAGCTGCTTGTAGCTGATCATGCTAGAATCGAACCAGAGATGCACCACTTCCGCATGTCCGGTCGTGTGCGTGCATACCTGCCTATAGGTCGGGTTCAGGGTATGGCCGCCCATGAATCCGACCTCGGTCTCGGTGACCCCCTTCAGACCCGCGAACGCATCCTCCACATGCCAGAAACAGCCGGCGGCGAACGTCGCTTCCTGCAGTCCTTCCCTGCTCATGAACTCAACTTCAGCCTGCAACGGCAGCAGGCGGCTCAAATGCCTTCCGGTCTTGACAGGTGCATCGCTGGCAGTGTTCAACGCCGTTGACTCAGAGGAAACGCTAATAGCTTTGGTGCCGATGCTCGGCCCGTATGTGGAGCTCGCTCTCGAAGCACTTCGGTCGCTATCCCTCCCAGGGACGCGTGGCGCGCATGCTCCTGGAGCTCGGCCTGAAGGTCAGGGACGGCGATATCTTCTGCGGCGAGATCAAGCTGGCGGACAGCGCGGTCGGTCGAGCCGCAGGGGTCGACCGACGAATCGTCAGGGCGACTGTCGAGACGATACAGGAGAGCGAGGAGCTGATGTCCGTCTTCGGCCGCCTCGTCCCCACGGCACTGCTCAAGGACGTAGCTCCGGTGATGGGCTGGAGCGCGATCGAGATCGTTCCAATCAATGCGTCGACCCCGGGCATACTGGCCGACGTTTCCGGGGTCATCGCCCGGGCGGGGATAAGCATCCGGCAGGCGATCGTGAGCGATCCAGAGCTGAGCTCCGAACCGAGGTTATACGTCATCACGAACGCCGAGGTGCCGCCCGAGCTGATACCGGAGATCCGCTCCTGTCGCGGGGTCAAGAGCGTAATCATACACTAGGTGCTTTCCCGTGCCGAACGAGATGCGAAGGGCGTACCTGGCGCTCCTCATCGGCGTCTTCTTCTTCTCGTTCTCGTCGATCCTGATCCGCTACAGCGACGCACCCGCTCCGGCGATCGCGGCGTACCGCATGCTCTTCGCCGCGCTGATCGTCGCCCCGTTCGCCCTCATCCTCCCCAAGTCGAGGAAGGAGACGTTCGGGCTGAAGCGTGGCGACGCGCTGTTCATGGCGGCGATCGGGGTGGTGCTTGCCTTCCATTTCCTCTTCTTCGTGAGCGCGGTGCAGATGACCTCCGTCGCCAGCGCAACGATACTCATCAACGCGCACCCGATCTTCGTCGCGATACTCGCCTTCGCCGCTCTGCACGAGGGCTCGCGGTGGACCACTCTGGGGGCGATCATCGGCGTCCTCGGGATACTGGTCATCTCGATCAGCGACATGGGGTACGGCAGCAGCTCCCTCGGCGACGTGCTAGCCGTCGCCGGAGCACTGTTGGAAGCGGTGTACATCATCATGACGCGCTTCATGCGCCGCAAGATCGGCATCCTGACCTTCATCTTCATCGTGAACTCCGTCTGCGCGCTGGCGCTCATCGGTCTCTGCGTCGCCGGCGGAGTGCCCCTCTGGCCCTACTCGCAGAGCGAGCTGCTGATATTCCTCGCGATGGCGATCGTGCCGGCGGTGCTCGGCTACACGCTCTACAACTACTCGATGAGGTGGATCATCGCCCCGCGGGTCAGCGTGGTACAGCTTCTGGAGGCGCTCTTCGCCTCGATCATGGCGGCGTTCCTGTTCGCGGAATACCCCGACGCCTTGATCTTCGTCGGCGCGGCGCTGGTCTTCATCGGAATCTATCTCGCGGTAAGGAGCAACAAGAAGCAGATCACGACAAATTCAGGCGGTGGTAGTATGCCAGGTCCTGAACGCTGAGCTCCCCCGCCCTCGCCCTCTCGATCGCCTCGGCGGTGGCCTTCGCCGCCTGCACCGTGGTCATGAATGGGATCTCCAGCTCGACGGCGAGCCGCCTCATCATGTACCCGTCCCTCCTCGCCCCGGAGTTGTTCGTCGGGGTGTTGATGATGAGGTTGATCTCACCGCGGCGCATGAGACCTAGGGAATCCGGCTGCTGCTTGTCCTGGATTGTATACACGGTGGTCGTCTCGATGCCGTTCGCCCTGAGGAAGGTCGATGTACCTTTCGTGGCGTAGATCTTGAAGCCCATCTCGAAGAAGTGCCTGGCCGCGGGCAGAATCGCCTGTTTGTCCGCGTCAGCGATCGTCATGTAGATGCTGCCCTTCAAAGGCAGCTTCTGGCCGGCTGCTCGAAGGGCCTTGTAGACCGCCGCCGCGTAGTCCTTGTCGATGCCCATGACCTCGCCGGTGGAACGCATCTCCGGTCCCAGGATGGAGTCGACACCGGGCAGCTTGAGGAACGGGAAGACGCTCTCCTTCACCGCGACGCTGTCGAACCTTGCCACGCCAACGAGATCTTGTTGCTTGAGCGACTTGCCAAGCATGACCTTGGTCGCCACCTTCGCCAGGGGTATGCCTATCGCCTTCGAGACGTAGGGCACGGTCCTCGAGGCGCGTGGGTTCGCCTCGAGCATATAGACCTCTCCATCCTTGATCGCCAGTTGCAGGTTCATCAGACCGACGACCTCGATCGCCTTGGCGGTCTTCTTGGTGATGTCGATTATCCTCTGGACTAGCTGCTTGGAGAGCGTCTGCGGCGGCAGCACCATCATCGCGTCGCCGGAGTGCACCCCTGCCTCCTCGATATGCTCCATGATACCGCCGATGAAGACGTCTTCGCCGTCCGCCACGACGTCAACGTCGATCTCGATCGCGTGAGAGAGATACTTGTCGATGAGCACCGGGTGGTTCTTCGAGACCTTTACTGCGGTGTGGACATAGGTAAGGAGCTCGTCCTCGTTGTAGACTATCTCCATGCCCCTGCCGCCGAGCACGTAGGAGGGGCGCAATAGGACGGGATATCCGATTCTTTTCGCGACCTCCAACACCTCTTCGGCGGAGTGGCCTGTGCCTGACTGGGGCTGTTTGATGTCGAGCTCTCGCATCAGCTGCGTCCAGCGTTTCCGATCCTCGGCCATGTCGA
>JAJRAL010000142.1 GCA_028679935.1 Methanomassiliicoccales archaeon
GCTCTGGGCAAGAGCGCCAAGCCCGAGGACAAGGACGTTGTGACGAAGATCCTGCAGTCGGTCGGAGTGGCGTTCCCCCTCGAGGAGAAACTGCTGGACGCCGTGACTGGACTGAGCGGAAGCGGCCCGGCCTATTTCTACATGGTCATCGAGGCGATGGCGGACGGAGGCGTAAGAGCGGGCCTTCCGCGGGACGTCGCGGTCAAGCTTGCGGCGCAGACCGCTCTGGGCGCTGGCAAGACGATACTCGAGACGAAGGTGCATCCCGGCGAGGCGAAGGACATGGTCGCTTCCCCCGCGGGCACGACGATCGAGGGGATCGCGGTCCTCGAGAAGGCCGCGGTCCGCGGCGCATTCATCGAGGCGGTCGAGGCCGGGGCGAAGAAGAGTAAGGAGCTCGGAGAGAAGAGCTGAGCAAGGATCGAAGCGGCGGGTCCGTCCGTATCTCCGGCTATGGCTTCGCGTGGAGACCTCTCGACTATTGCATCTTCTCCCAATCTGGATGGGACGCATCGCCGAACTGATAACCCAGCACCTTGCTTCCCCGCTGGATCCTGTATGAGTCGGGGGGCGCGGGCAGGACCGCCACGACCTCATCCTGTCGCCCAACGTTGAACTCGCTTACGACGCTACCGTCGGGTCCAGGAACGAGGTACTCGATCTTGAGCATCTTCTTGCCGTCGCTCTGCAGCACTCGGATGACGACGATCCCGATCACAGGGTACCGCCAGATGTCCGATGACTCTGGTCCATCGGCCGCCCCACCTGCTGTCGCCTTGTTGACCATGTTCTCGTTTGGACAAGCCCGTCGAAGCTTAAGCCTTCTCGGACTCTCCGTCCGCGGCCAACCATGCAGGCGAATGTATTTAGCTCCCTCGCTGCCAGGGATGCTGCATGCCCAAGAAGGTCGAGGTCTTCGCGCTCAACTGCCAGAAGTGCAGGCAGATCGAGGTCGTCGCCACCGCCGCGGTCGAGGAGAGCGGTGCGGAGGCGGAGATCCACAAGATCCAGGACGCCGAAGAGATGAAGCGGCGCGGGGTTGACAGACAGCCCGCCCTCTTCATCGACGGCGAGTTGATCTCGGAGGGGAGGCTCCCGAGCGTGGAGGAGATCAAGGCGCTCCTGATGCAGGGCAAGATCAAGACCGAGGACGAGATCGAGAAGAAGGTACCGTAGTCACTTCTTCTTCCGTTTCATCAGTCCGACCAATGCCCGGGGTAAGCTCTTGTAGAGACCGGGCGTCTGCCATTCGAGGTCGCGTTTTGCACAGATGGTGGATTCCATCAGCTCGTTGCACCTTTCCTTCAACGCAGCCATCCTCAAGGCGCGCTCGCCTTGATCTCCAACCGCCACGATCCGGTCGACCTCCGCGAGCAGGTCCCTCGCCATGGCGGTTCGTTCCGCCCGTTCCTTTCTCGCTGCCTCGTCGATCAGTCCGCACTCGAATCTGACGTCGTTGAGAATGTCCGCCGCATCGTATGTGGCGTCGACGATCTCGTCCCGGCTCATCCATTTCGTTTCGTACGACAGGACGTACTTCCAGGATGGGCTGGCGAGCCTGATCCGGTGCTCTTCGAGCGTTCGGGCGAAGAGGGTGTATCCCGCCTTCTCAGGGTTCTCGAATGCATAGCTGCCCGGGTCGATGAATGGAGCTAGCGGCGAGGAGAAGACGAAGAGCCGGGGATCGTTGTCGACAAGGCCATAGAGATGTCTCGAGTACATCGCACTCTCCAGCGCGCTTGTCTTCGTCTGCTTTGGCAGTCCGATCATGAAGAACACATCGAATCTCCTCGCCCCGTTGTTCAGCGCCTTGACGACCGTCCGCTCCATCGGTTCCGTGGCGAACGAGCGGCCGAGCGCCTCGCGGACCTCTTCGGAGTGGGAGTCGGGCGAGAACTCGATCGAGTAGCTGGGAGTGGAGGATTGCACTTCCTTGAAGTACTCCTCATTCGCTGGGGTGAAGAGCTCCAGGACGAGGTGGTTGTCGACGCCCAGCTCCTTCAGCTCCTTGAAGAATCTGCGCTGGTATGACTTGCCCCCTCGACGCACATCGCCGACGACGAAGGTCGGCGCCTTGAGGTAGTCCTGGATGTCATGGATGTCCGCCGCCACCTTCTCCGGGCTTCGGAAGGCCGCCTTCTGCCTGCCGAGGAAGCCGCGCATGGCGCTGCAAGAGCCGCCGCAGACGACGCACTTCTGGTAGCAGCCACGCACGGTGAAGACCGCCGTCAATGGATACCGGTCCCAGTCACGGAACGGTTTATGCCCCTCGAGATCGCGGTGCTTGATGACCGATCGGACGATCCAGCCATAATCCACGTCGATGTAGTCCAGGTCCTCCGGGACGAAGGTCATTGGGTTGTGCTCAATCTTCGCCCCGTCCTTCCAGCTCAGGTTCTGGACCGTCGAGAGCCTCTTCCCCGCCTCCGTCGACTCGAGCAGCTCGGCGACCGGTATCTCCGTCGAGTCGCCGCGCATCACCAGGTCGACCTGCGGATAGCGTATCAGCTCGTCGTGGTAGTACGTCGCCGAGTAGCCGCCCATGAGCACCTTGCTGTCCGGGTGCTTCTCCCTGACGATCTTGGCGATCTCCAGGGCCCCGTGGGCGTGCGGCAGCCAATGAAGGTCGATCCCGAACACGTCCGACTCGAGCCGACCGATTAGCTCCGGAACGTCGAGGGCTGGATCGTTCAGCATCATGCTTGCGAGGTTGACGATCCTCACCTTGTAGCCGAGCTTGTGCAGGTGCGCGGCGATAGTCATGAAGCCGAACGGGTACATCTCGAACACCGGCGTCGAGGGCACCAGATCGCTGACCGGTCCATAGAACAGGAACTCCTTGCGGAAGTCGTACACGCTCGGGGCGTGCAGAAGTATCAGGTCCTGCTTGGCCACAGCGATCAACTCGGCTTGGAACGCGAGAGGCTACTCGGTATTTGAATGCTTCAGGGCTGAATCGGACTACTTGCCGAACCGCCGCTGTCGCAGCTGGTACGAGCGGATGGCGCGCAGGAAATCGACCTTCCTGAAGCCCGGCCAATAGACATCGGTGAAGTAGAGCTCGGAGTAGGCGAGCTGCCAGAGCAGGAAGTTCGAGACGCGCTCCTCGCCCGAGGTGCGGAGGATCAGGTCGGGGTCCGGGAAGGGCGCGGTGTAGAGCTCCTTCGAGACCATGCCCTCGTCGATCTGCGATACGTCGATCTCACCCGACTTGACCTTCATGGCTATGTTCCTGATCGCCTGGACGATCTCCTCGCGGGAGCCGTAGGCTAAGGCGATGTTGTAGTAGTAGTTTGAGTAGTTGGCCGACCGGTCCTCGGCGTACTGTATCGCCTTCTGGACCTTCTCGGGGAGCAGCTCCTTCTGACCCAGCACCGCGACCTTGATCCCGTGCTTGTGGATCCTCTCGTCGTCGCCGAGCTTGTAGAAGTTCTCCTCGAAGAGCTTCATCAGGTACTCGACCTCCTCGTGGTCCCGGTTCAGGTTCTCGGTGCTGAAGGCGTAGATGGTCAGGATGCGGATGTCGAGCTCGAGGCACCACTCCAGCACTTCCTCCAATTTGTCCTTCCCTTTGGCGTGCCCCTCGACCGGCGAGAGGCCTATCTCCCGGGCGAAGCGGCGGTTGCCGTCCATGATAATGGCCACGTGGTGTGGGATCGGGTTCTCCCGCACCTCCTTCAAAAGCGTCTTCTCGTACGTCTGGTAGGCGGTGTTGGCGATTACCCTGGAAATCTCGTTCCTGATGCCGATCCCTCGATGAATTCGCTTAGTAATGGCTGCTCGGATATGTAGTTTTCCTGAAATCGTCGGAGGGGACCGACCAGAAGGTAATTGATCTAGAATTCGGGGGCCTCGTCGCTACTGCCAGTCCTCCGGGATCATCGCCGCTCTCAGCCCCATGTCGAAGCAACCTATGCCCCCGACGGCGCCGATCATGCCCCTTCGGCCGGTGATTTCGACGATCTCGACGCCGCCCGCGTCCGCCGCCGCAATCGCATCCTCGACCTTGAGCACCCGAAGCTTTGCGTCCATACCATAGTCCTCGAGCACCTTCGGGATCTTGAGGCCCTTGAAGATGGCGAGGGCGGTGTGCTGCGAGAGCGTGTTCTCCCTGACGAACTTGACGATGTAATCGCGCAGCGCTCCGACGTCCTTCTCTCGCACCGCGAACGACACTCCGACCGCCACGCACTGCGTCGTCTTGTCTGGCGCGTTCGGATTGAGCTGGACGATCTTGTGCTCCAATAGGTGGCCGACCGGGCAGGACTGGGCGCATTTGAGCATCAGGACCCAGGTCGCTCCCTTCTCCTTCGTGTCGGTGTCGTCGACCGCGAACACTACCCGGATCATCTTCGGCGTTGTCACGGTGACCTCAATGCGGTTCGCGCCGCCGACCTTCACCTCATTCGGGTACACCGCTTCAATCGTTCCGGGCCCCTGCGGAAGGCAAGCTCCGATGCCGACGCTGGCCCCGGCGATGCCGACCCAGGTCGTCTTGACCATATCGCCTTCGATCCTCAGGGATTTGAGCCCCTGGCCTCCGAGCTCCTTCGAGGCAGGGCCGAAGTGGACGTCTCTCTCGCCGATGATTGTGTCCATGATGAGCGTGGTGCCCTCGACCTTAATGTCAATGATGGCACCTCCGGCCCGCTTCCGATTAGCCGCATCCCACTCGACCGGGCCCTTCGCGCTGCACTCCTCGATGATCCTCGCGACGCCATTCTGCTCGTCGACCAGCGTGTAGACGCCGCGGCAGAACAACCTGCCGTACTTCGAGGTGACCTGCTCCGGGCTGAGGGTGACGGCCATTGGACTCTCCCCATGGGGGAGTTGGCCATGCCATTCGGCCTAGATATCCTTTTGCCGGACCTCGACCAGCCTGGAGACGAGCGAGCTGAGATCGAGCAGGTCTGAGCCGCCGTCCGCGTCCTCGTACAGCATGAACCGTCCCTTGCAT
Organism: Methanomassiliicoccales archaeon; assembly: GCA_028679935.1. Next base: position 4,958 of record JAJRAL010000142.1, read on the forward strand.
CCGATCACTTTACCTCTGTGAGTTCCAACCGTTTCCACTAGCTGAGGCGGCTCCTCGAGCGACCTCGGCATCGGGTAGTGGTCAAGGACTGCCAGGTCCGCTCCGATCGTATCGTATCCGTCGAGCTGGGAGAGGACCTCTTCGTAGCGCCGAATGTAGGATGAGCCGGAGGGTCTCGCGACCAAGTTGCTCGCGAAATCTCTGGCAGTGATCCGTTGTGTCGCACCAAGCCTTCGGGAGATGTCCTTCTCGAGCAGCCTCGCGCTTCTGCGGCCCTTGACGAGGACGAGGGGGACGATGGCGTCGGCGCCCTGCTCAATCCCGCGCTCAATGAGCCTCGAGCCTCCGGTCATACCGATCTTGAGCTGTTCTCCGTGGAACGCTGTGTAGACGACGTGGGCCTTGGCGCAGAAGTGCGAATCGCAGCGCTCCCCGTCGCAGCGCGGTTCGAAAAGGCACTCCTGGACGGGGAGCCAGGAGCTCGCGCAGTCAGGGCATTGGCCGCAGGCCCCCTCCAGGACCGCGTGCTTCGGGCAGGGATGGTAGCCGTCGTCCTCGAAATCGCCGACGCAGACGCATCTGTCCGAGGCGAGCAGATCGATCGACCGTAGGTCAAGCTCGCCGACCCGCCGTCTCTCGATGTCGTACGCCACCAGGTGCGGCACGAACCCCTCCCAGTGATAGTCGATGACGTGAGTCGAGAACCAGTCCGGCTTCTCTGTCAATAGTCGATCGGCCCGGACAAACATGATGCTCAAGTCGTGCGTTCCGGAGAATATACGTTTTGGCGGGATTCCCGAAAATGCTCAGCCTTCGGTGGCTATGATCTCTTCCGTCTGCTCCTCGGGGGTCGCC
>JAJRAL010000035.1 GCA_028679935.1 Methanomassiliicoccales archaeon
CTATCGCTTTCCCGCTCCTGCTGATCCTGCTGTTCGGCGCGATCTTCAGCGCTCAGGGGGGCGGCACCGTCGACCTCTTCATTCAGGACCTGAGCGACACGCCGCAGTCTCACGCTTTCGTGAACGCGACCTTCGCGGTGCCGTCGCTGAAGATTACCAACATCAGCAAGGAGGTCAACATCGACCAGTATGTGAAGGACAACTCCGTTACGGCAGTGCTCATCATCCCGGCGAACTTCACTAATGCGCATCCGGGGGCGCCTGCCAATTCGGTGACGTTGATCTACAAATCGGACCCGACGCAATCGACGTCGTCCGTCATCAACGGCATCGTCACCGGCATGGCTAGCCAGATGAACCTGGTGCTGGCGGGCGGCGTCAACATTGTCACCGTCGACAGCACGAACATCAACACCGCGTTCAACTACATCGACTTCTTCATCCCCGGCGTCATAGCGCTCACGACCATGACCACGACCGCCTTCTGGATGGTCTCGGTCATGACCCGCTACCGCACCAACGGGATATTCAAGAAGCTGACCACGACCCCAATCACCAGGGCGGAGTGGCTCACGTCGCAGATCCTCTGGCAGCTGGTCGTCGTCTTCATCTCGATCGCGGTGATCATGGTCGTCGGCATCCTGGCGTTCAACGCGCACATGACCCTGACGCCGATCGCCATCATCACGATCATCCTGTCCAGCGCGGCGTTCTCGTCGATGGGCATGATCATCGCGCGGTTCATCAAGGAGGAGGAGGCCGCGTCGGCCGCCGCCAACGCGATAACCTTCCCGATGATGTTCCTCGCCGGGATATTCTTCCCGCTGTCGATGTTCCCGTCGTGGCTCGCGTCGGTCGCGAACGTGCTGCCCCTGACCTACGTCGGCAACGCGCTCAGGGACACGATGGTCTACGGCAACCAGACCGCGGCGCTCAACAACATGCTCGTCGTGGCGGTCTTCGCCGTCGTCCTGTTCGTCGCGGGCGTGATGCTCTCGAAGTGGAAGCAAGAGTGAGCGACAAAACCCCTTTCCTGTCTATCATTTCCTCGATTGAGGCGAAGCATCGCATGACCATCGCATTTGTTACGAAAAGTAGCAGTCTCAACGTTGGTTTAAGTACTCCACACGAGCGATGACTTCTCGAAGGCGTCTCAGCGCTATCCTAGGCGAGAACGGAGGTTGTTCGAGCTGGCATCGAGCCCGATCATGGAGCAGACCGCCCCGAACGAGGCCGCGTTCCGGGACGATATCCCTGGGTATCTTCACCGGAGGCTTTGCGCACATCTCCTCAAATGCTCCATCACCGTGCCGGTGGATCTCTGGACACGCCACTGGAATCGTGAGAGGGGCGAGAGCTGATGGTCGAAGGGAAGCAGATCCTCGTCCTCGAAGACGATCTCTCGGACTTCGAGCTTGTGAGGCGCGAGCTCCGTTCTCTGGGCCCAGGCTATGTGATCAGACAAGCGAGTGACGAGAAGGAGTTCCTGGACGCCCTCGCCTCTAGGCCCGACGTCATCCTTCTCGACTACAGCCTGCCGGACTACGATGGGCTGACCGCGATGGGGATAGCCAGGGCCACATGGCCAGGAGTCCCGGTGATCATCGTCTCCGGAAGGATCGGGGAGGACGCGGCCATCGAAGCGCTCAAGGGGGGTGCCACCGACTACGTTCTGAAGAACCGCCTCTCGCGACTGACTCCGGTGACAGCCCGTGCGCTCGAGGAGGCCAAGTCGTCCGAGGAGAGCAGACGGTCGGAGCAGGCCTTGAAAGAGAGCGAGGAGCGGTTCAGGATCGCCTTTGAGCACGCACCGAACGGCATGTGCATCACGACGACAGATGGCAAACTCATTCGAGCCAACGAATCCTTCGCCCGCATGCTCGGTCGCAGCATCGAAGAGATGCCGCGGTTGGACTTTGACGCCTTGACCCATCCAGATGACCTCGATCAAACCAATGAATACACCCGGGCGCTCCTTCCCGGCGAGCAGGAGGTGTACAGGTTCGAGAAACGGTATTCTAGGAAAGACGGAACGGTAGTCTGGGGCGATGTGAGTGCTAGTCTCGTTCGTGACGCCGCCAACCGACCTTGTCACATCCTGACGAACGTGTTCGACATCACCCCCCGCAAGTACGCGGAAAGGATGTTGCAGGAAGAGAAGGAGAAGCTGGCCGTCACGCTCCGGAGCATCGGGGATGGCGTGATCGTGACCGATGTCGAAGGGAAGGTGGTCATGCTCAACACGGTCGCGGAGAGACTGACAGGGTGGACCACCGCCGAGGCGTTAGGCCAGAACATCGAGTGCGTATTCCATATCATCAGCGAGGATACGAGGGAGAGATGCGACAACCCGGTCAGGACGGTGCTGAAGAGTCAGGGAGTCTGCAGTCTAGTGAACCACACCGTCCTCATCGCGAGGGACGGCACGGAACGCTTGCTCGGCGATTCGGGCGCCCTGATCACGGACGCGGGCGGAAACGTCCAGGGGGTGGTCCTCGTGTTCCGCGACGTGACGGAGGAGCGGAGGACACAGTCGGAGCTCGAGCGGATGCAGCGCCTCGACTCGATCGGACTCCTCGCCGGCGGCATCGCGCACGACTTCAACAATCTCCTTACCGTCATCGAAGGCAATCTCGCCTTGGCGAGGATCAAGCAGAACGATGAAAAGGCCGTCGAGCAGAGACTGGCGGACGCTGAGCGAGCCATGGCGCGAGCCCGCGCCCTGACGAAGCAGCTTCTGGCATTCTCCTCCGGGGGTGAGCCGATCAAGGAGGTCCTCGAGCCGGAGGCGGTGTTGAGATCGGCCTGCGGCCTCGCGCTCTCTGGATCTAATGTCAGGTGCGAGTATGACATAGAACCGGGACTGTGGCGCATCGAGGCCGACGAGGGCCAGATCAGTCAGGCGATCAGCAACGTGGTAATGAACTCGCGGGAGGCGATGCCGGATGGGGGCATCGGACACATCATCGCGAGGAACCACGCCGTGAAGCGGAGCGAACTGCCCCCGCTCAAGGAGGGAAGATACATCCATGTGATCATCCGCGACACAGGGGTCGGGATCCCAGGGAGCGTCCTGCCACGGGTCTTCGACCCGTTCTTTTCCACGAAGCAGAGCGGACGCGGCTTGGGGCTTGCCGTCGCCCACGCGATAGTCACGAGGCACGGTGGGCACATCTCAATCAGCTCGGCGCCTGGGAAGGGGACCGAGGTCGTGATCCACCTGCCGGCGACGGACAAGCTAGCCTCCGAGAAGGGAGAAATGGTCCTGGAGCTGTCAAAGGGCCGGCAGCGCGTGCTCTGGATGGACGACGAAGAGCTGATCCTTGAGCTGGGTAGAGAGATGCTCGCGTCCCTCGGGTATCGGCCCGCGGTGGCGCGCGACGGGAAGGAAGCGATGAAGGCGTACAGGGTGGCGGCGGAGGAGGGCAACCCCTTCGACGCGGTCATCCTCGACCTGGTCGTGCCTGGCGGAGTAGGAGGAATGGAGACGATCAGGGCCCTGAGCGCGATAGACCCTGACGTGAAGGCGATCGTCTGCAGCGGCTACAGCCACGACCCGGTGATGTCGCACTTCTCCAGGAATGGCTTCGTTGGCGTATTGCCCAAGCCGTTCGGAGTGCAGGAGCTCTCCGAGGTTCTGGCACATCTCTTCGCGGCAGAGGCGCCTTCTCCCGAACCGTCTGGCGCATAGTGCTCTTGCCTTCGGCCGCACGCGCGATCGTGCTCGCCGGGCGCTTTCTCGGCCGCGAGTGCAATTGTTATCATCGGGTCGGTCGATTACCCTCCTCCGAAGGTGAGGGCGATGGGACTAGGCGTTTCGGACCGCTCGCAGCTGATCGTGCAGTCAGAGATCCGCAGCATGACGCTGGAGTGCAACAAGGTCCAGGGCATCAACCTCGCGCAGGGCGTGTGCGACCTCGACGTGCCGAGGGAGGTCATCGACGCCGCCTGTCATGCGATGAGGGAGGGGTACAACCAGTACACCCGGTACGACGGCCTGCCGATCCTGAGGAGGGCGATCGCCTCCAAGCTCAAGCATTTCAACTCGCTCGACGCCGACCCAGAAAAGGAGATAGTCGTCTCGGCCGGAGCGACCGGCGTCTTCTACTGCGCCTGCATGGCGCTGCTCAACGGGGGCGACGAGGTGATCGTGCTCGAGCCGTTCTACGGCTACCACGTCAACACCATCCTCGCCGTCGGGGCCAGGCCCGTCTTCGTCCGCCTCGACCCCCCGGACTGGAGGCTCGACGCGGACAGACTGGAGGCGATCGTCACGGCGCGGACGAAGGCGATCGTCGTCAATACGCCGGCGAACCCCTCGGGCAAGGTGTTCTCGAGGAGCGAGCTGAAGCTGCTCGCCGACTTCGCCACCGAGCACGACCTGTTCGTCTTCACCGACGAGATCTACGAGTACTTCGTCTACGACGGCAAGCGCCACGTCTCACCGGCGAGCCTGGAGGGAATGGCCGAACGGACGATCGCGATCTCCGGCTATTCGAAGACGTTCTCGATCACCGGATGGCGCATCGGCTATTGCTGGTGCGACGCGCGCTGGGCGAGGATGATCGGCTACGTGAACGACCTGATCTACGTCTGCGCCCCGGCGCCGCTCCAGGTCGGGGTGGCGAAGGGCATCGAGAAGCTCCCAGATTCCTACTCCGAGAACATCATGCTCGAGTATCAGGGCAAGAGGGAGATGATGTGCGAGTC
>JAJRAL010000180.1 GCA_028679935.1 Methanomassiliicoccales archaeon
ACGTCGTTGTAGGTGAGCTTGCCATCGGTCATCAGCAGCTCGAGGATACGCTTGTTCATGTCGTCTACGGTTACCGCGCCTCTTCCCCCAGATGATCGTTGTTATCCACGCAGTTCATCCATTATACCCTTTTCTACCATCTCGGAAGCCGAGCGATTGTCTGAAACCGATGAGTGCCAGATCGTTCGTTCCAAGCTCTCATTCCGTCTTCACTGCGATAGTCTTCTTCATGAATGCGCACTCGTTGCACGGGATGTCGACGGCGCAGGGCTCACCAGACGATATGCCCTTCAGAGCGCAGAGGATTGACTTGTCGAGCGGCTTGTACGGCGGGACCCTGCCGTTCGCCTTGAGCATGTCCTTCTCCGCAGCGCTGAGCGAGGCGGTGCAGGAGCACCCGCTGTCGACGAAGGTCATGCACCTTGCCTGCTGCGCCTGGCTGCAGGAATCGCACCTCGTTCCCACCTTCGACAGCGTCCCGAAGAGGTTCGCCGGCGGATCGAAGACGTTGATCGACTTCCCCTTCCCGAGTGCAAGATAGATGGTGTAAGGGTGGGAAGGCGCGATCAGCTCCATCCTCGTTCCCCTAATCTTCCTTTCCTCGACCACGGTCCAGAAGTCCCGCAGGTGGTGGTTCAGTTGGTAGACGAGCTGGTGGTAGTCGATCGAGAGGCTTTCGGCTAGGACCTGCTTCGAAACCGGCCCGGAGCGCGCCATCAGATAGAGCGCCCGGAGTATCTCCTTTCTCAGCGGATGGTTGACGATCACGGTGTAGACCTCGGGGTCTATAGGAGCGATCTCAACCCGGCAGCCGGTCTCGGAAGACACGAACATTGAAGCGCGGCCTGCATTAATTAACTTCCCGACGGCGAAACGCATTCCTGCGAAACCTCGCCGACGTCTCTTGTCACTGTTCGCCGGCCTTCATTCGGAACGTGGGATTGGGGCGTCCAGGAGAGAAGCAGTCATCCTCGTAGGCGACGTTCGCGACGCCCTTCGCGCTGAGCGTTTTTAGGATGGAATCCCGCATCCCGGCGCGGAGCTCCTCTGGTGACGAGATGACGCGGGCGTTCACGTTCAGGACGCACTCCCCCTTCGCCTTCCTCGTGCCTCTGACGCCGTCCAGCCCCAGGCTCTCCATCACCAGGCTCATCTTCAGGGCGTTCATAGGTGATGAGAAGAGCAGCTTCACGTGGGCGATCTCGCCAGGCGTGAACCTCCTGGCGACGTCGTTCAGTATCGATGTGGTCAGGTCGTAGGAGTCGATCTCGTTCTCCACGACGAACTTGTAGCTCCCATTGTACCATCCGAGCTCCGCCTCGGCCTGGGCGTAGAGGTCGTAGTCGACGTCGACCGGCCTCTTGAGGCTCTTGTCCCGGGATATCACCAGTTCCGCGATATCCTTGAGCCCCTGCCCATTGAGGGCCGAAAAGGGGATGACGCGGGCGCCGGCGTTCATCTCCTTGACGATGTCGACGAGCCCCTTGACCTCGCCCTCTTCGAGCAGGTCCGTCTTGCTGAGCACGATGACCTCGGCCTCCTGCACCTGATGCTTCCTGAGATATGCGCCGAGGGAGCCCTCCTCTTCCACGCCCTCTGATATCCTCGTCGCATCCAGTAGGATGACGAGGGGCGCTACGTTGAACTCGTTCGGGAAACGGAACTTCAGCGGCGCAACGACGGTCGCGAGCAGGTCGGTGCAGCTTCCCACCGGCTCCGCCATGATCACGTCGGGCCTCTTCGCGTCGACGAGCTTCCGCGCCGCCCCGACGAAGTCAGGGAACTTGCAGCAGAAGCAGCCCTTGAGAACCTCGGCGGTGTCGATTCCCATCTCCCTCGCGAACTGCGTATCGACGAGGACCTCGCCCTGGTCGTTCGTGATGATGGCGACGGTCATGCCCCGGGACATGAACTCCTTGGCCAGGTTGGTGAGCAGGGTCGTCTTTCCCGCTCCGAGGAACCCTCCGATGATAGCGATACGAGTGGCCATTCGATTGCACCTTGGAAGCAGGGAAGCGGAATGAGCCGATTAAACCGTTTGCATTCTGCCTCCAATAATCCACCATGCCATTCGATATTTGGAATCCAGCATCGAGCCAGATGGAAGCTTTATCGTTCACCTAGCCGCTCGGAGGACCACCGAGTCGGGGAGAGAGCATGGCCGAGGAGAACAAGAAGCATCTGTCGTTCTTGAACCGATATCTCACCCTCTGGATCTTCCTTGCGATCTTCATCGGGATACTCCTCGGCGCCTACGTCCCTGGGATTGCCGAGGCGCTCAACAACATGAGCATCGGTAAAACCTCGATTCCCATAGCGATCGGGCTGATCCTGATGATGTGGCCTCCGCTCGCGAGGGTCAAGTACGAGGAATTGGGCAAGGTCACGAAGCGCCCCGAGGCCCGGAAAATGTTCACCACCTCGCTGGTCCTGAATTACATCGTCGGGCCGCTCCTCATGTTCGCCCTGGCCTGGATCTTTCTTCCCGACCTGCCCGAGTTCCGCATCGGCCTCATACTCACCGGCATCGCCCGGTGCATCGCGATGGTCATCGTCTGGAACACCCTGGCCGAAGGTGATTCGGAGTACGCGGCGATACTCGTGGCGCTCAACTCGGTGTTCCAGATACTGCTCTATTCATTCTACGCCTACTTCCTCATCACGGTCGTTTCAGAGTGGATCTCGCCCGGTTCCGGCACGGTCATCAATATCGGAATCGTGGAGGTGGCCGAGAGCGTCCTCATTTACCTGGGCATCCCGTTCCTTGCCGGCCTGATCACACGATACACCCTGATGCCCCGCAAGGGGGCCGACTGGTACGACAACAAGTTCATGCCTACCCTGGGGAAGGTCTCGTTGCTCGCCCTGCTCTTCACCATCGTGGTAATGTTCTCGCTCAAGGGCAGCTACATCATCAACCAGCCGTTCGATGTGGTCAGGATCGCCATCCCGCTCGTCATCTACTTCCTGGTGATGTTCTTCTTCTCATACTGGCTGTCGATCAAGGAGAGATTCGACTATCCTCACGCCACGGCCCAGAGCTTCACTGCGGCGAGCAACAACTTCGAACTCGCCATCGCCGTCTCCATCGGCATATTCGGCGTACAGTCCCTCGTCGCCTTCGCCGCGGTCATAGGCCCCCTGATGGAGGTACCGGTTCTCATCTCCCTGGTCAATGTGGCCTTCTGGATAAGGAGAAGGTACTACGGGCCGGACGGCAAGGTGCTGGAGAAAAGGAAAGATGCTCCCGGGCCTGGCCCGGGTTAAGGTTTTCCGTCTAGTCGCAGCAACGAGCGAAGGACCTTGCGTGGATCACTAGATTCGCGCCAGCTACCAGCACGAACGACAGAAGGATCACGCCGAGGTTCTGGTAGAGCGTGAAGTCGCCGGCGTAGTAGTAGAAGTACACCGCGATTCCCAGCAACCAGGCGATGCCCGTCGCCGCCGATGCAATCGAGCGCGCGCGTGTCGGTTCTCCCTTCATGCGCGATCTCGCCTTCATGCCGGCGCCGACCCACATCGCGGCGTTGACGCCCGCCAGGGCGACCAGGCTCACCAGGAACAGCGCCACGTTCTGCCAGAAATCGTAGCCGCCGGCATAGAAGAACAGCCAGATTATGCCTACCGCGAGCCACACCGTGACCGAAAGAATCGAAGCTCCGATCCTCCACCCCATGGCCCTTGGGCCGAGCTCGCGCACCATATCGTCCTTGAAGGACTCGTCCATTTCATCCATTTCTTACACTCTCTGAGCGGGTTCCTCCCGCCTCAGACCGCACAAGCGATGGTCACCGTACTTGGGGCATGCGAGCAGATGTGACCACCTACCGTCCACTCTCGCAGCTCTGTCGCCTTATCTAGTATCTCTCCAATGCCCAGGAAGCCGTCCTCTTGACGTACTCGCTGGTGTCACCAAGAAGCGACCTGAGCTTGGTCTCACCGGCTGGAAGTCTGGCCCCTCGCCGTTCCGCGAGCCTTCCGAGGGCCCAAGCGGCCATTCCCCTCACCTGCGGAGAGCCGTCCGCCAGGAGAGGAACGAGCTTCTCTGCCTCCCTCTCGCCCCCAATGCCGAGCGCGGCCGCCTCCCCGATCGCCCACGCGGCGTTCTCCCTCGTCTCCTCATCGGGGTCCGAGACAAGGGATACGATCTCGTTGAGAGGATAGTCGCCCTGGATCTTATTCTGGGCGAACTTGCCGACCAGCCAGATCGTCTTTCTCCGGATCTCGGGGTCCCGCGAGCCGAGCAGGGAGCGGAGCATGTTAGGGGTCGGGCGCACCCATTCCTTGCGCCGGAGCATCTTCTCCAGCATTTCCATCGCTCTCATCACTTCGGACCGATCGCTAGAGCGCAATCCTTCCTCGATGCGCGTCTCGTCGGACATGTCAGGGTCCCGTGCGTTTCGCGGGCGGGACCGGCCTCTCCTTGTAGAACTCGCAGATCGGGTAGTCCCTCTCCCTGATGCACATCTCATAGTCCTTCTGTCCGAGGACGTCGTTCTTGATCCGCCTCGCCTTGCATGAGGCGCACCGTCCGTCCTCGGCGTGCCAGAGACATCTCTTCTTCTCCTGACCGCTCGCTGCCATTTGCATTCCTAATCGGTTCAACGGCATATAGAGATGTAGTCTGAACGAACGGCGAGAGCCGATTGGCAGGATCGGCCATGTCCGTGGGCGAGCGTTCCCGAGGACCCTGAGTCAAAGCGACCTTATAGGCCGAAATGGCATGCGGGCGTGGGATTCGAAACGATGCGGACGAGCGGGCGCGGAATCATCGTCGGGACGATTGACGGCTCCAAGGCAGAGGCCATTGTGATAGGAGCACGCAACACCTTCTGGACCCTGGTCAAGATCGATCCGGCATTCTCTGGCGATCTCAGTCCCGTCGGCCAGGTCGACGTCTTCCTAGTCTCCGGGGATGACCTGAACGCTCACGGGGAATTCCTCGCCCGCCGGTTGCGTCCCGCGTTTCCCTATACCCCGTTATTCGAGCTGCGAGAAAGAGGTGAACGATCGAATGGCTCGTCGCCCGATTTCGTCCAAGGCGTGGTGTTCGCCGACTCGCTCGACCTTCTACCGGGATTCCTGAATGCCCGTCAAGACGGCGGCATCATCCGTCGAGACCAGGATCGGACGACCTCCGGAGCGGACCTCAAGCGCATCGAATGGTTGCTGGAGAGGGAGGCCCCGAACGAGACGAGCAAGCTTGTTGAACGCCCGTTGACAGACCAGGAGAAGAAGCAGGGATCCTCCGGGCGCCTGATCCTCGACACCCTGGGAGAGAAGGTCCTGTCCGAGATCGTTCTCGATTCGCTCAACCTGCTCGGGACCTCCGGCGCCGTATACGAACGGGACGGCATGTGCTCCCTCGGGATGTTCTCCTCGGGATGGTGCACCTTCCTCGACGACTCGTTCAGGAACGGGGAGGAGGGGAACGCCCTCGAGCAGGAGGGGAACCTTTGCCACCACCGTTGCTGGAGCGCGACCACCCAGCTCGTGATGGATGCGAAAGGGTCGGTCGACAGGTCCTGTCCCGGCGGCTTGAGGATCTTCGCCGTCCCGATCGTGGCCCGCGGCCAGGTAATAGGCTCGATCAACATCGGCTACGGGGATCCGCCCCAGGACCTCGGGACGCTCAAGCGGATATCGCAGCAGCACGGAGTCGACGAGCAGATGCTGGTCACCGCCGCAAGATCGTACCACTCCCGTCCACCGTTCATCATCGAGGCGGCGAAGGCGAGGCTTCGCACGTCAGCGAGGCTGATAGGAGTCATAGTCGAAAAGGCCTGGGCGGAGAAGGAGAAGGATGTGAAGGCAAGGGAGCTGGCGAGGTCCAACGCCGACCTCGAGCAGTTCGCCTACGTCGCGTCCCACGACCTGCAGGAGCCACTGAGGATGATCACCGGCTACCTCGGGCTGGTCGAGAAGCGACACGGAGCGCAGCTCGACGATGAGGGACGCGAGTTCATCGGCTACGCCCTCAACGGTTCGAGGAGGATGTCGAACCTGGTGAACGACCTCTTGGAATACTCGAGGGCCGGATCGAGACAACTCGCCCTGGAGCCGTGCGACATGAACACGGTGCTCTGGACCGTGAGGAGGAGCCTAGATGGGATAATCCAGAAGGAGAAGGCCGACGTCACGAGCGAGATCCTGCCGACCATCACGGCCGACCGGCGCCAGATGGAGCAACTGCTGCAGAACCTCGTCTCCAATGCCGTCAAGTTCCACCGCGAGCAGCCCACCCATGTAATCATCACAGCCTCGAAACAGAGCATGGACTGGACCTTCTCTGTTCGCGACAACGGCATAGGAATCGACAAGGAAGGATTGGACAGGCTCTTCCAGATGTTCGTCAGGCTCGGGCCGAGGGACAAGTACGAGGGCACTGGGATCGGACTGGCAATCTGCAAGAAGATCGTAGACCGGCACGGCGGAAGGATTTGGGCGGAATCGACCCCGGGGGTCGGCTCTACCTTCCACTTCTCGATACCAGACCTGTGACCGATCGCACAGGCCGATGCTGCCGATCACGCGTACGGAGGGAGCATTGATATCGAGCCAAGCGCGATTACCCTGCGTTACGATGAAGCGCATCGGTTGGTTCACGACCGCGAGAGGGCCCGGTTCCCACAATCTGTTCATGACGATGGTCGGGCGCGTCAAGTCGGGCGATATCGATGCGCAGCTGTCTTTCGTCTTCATCAATCGCGACATCAAAGGCAACACTTACCGCAAGAGCATCGTCGAGACTGCTGAGGCGATGGACGTCCCGGTGATCATCCTGCCCTCCGAAGGCTTCATGCCCGAGCTGAAGCAGCAGAACAATGCGGAATGGAGGGAGGACTATGGACAGGCGCTCCGGGCGAGCATCTCGAAATACCCGATGGATTTCGGAGTGCTCGCGGGCTACATGCTGGTCGTGGACCCTGAGACCTGCCGCCAGTTCACCATCATCAACCTGCACCCTGCCCTGCCCGACACCTACAAGGGGACGTGGGAGGAGATCGTCCAGAAGGTCGTCGAGAACGGTGACGAGAGGTACGGAGCGACGGTCCATGTCTGCACGCCCGAGCTCGATTGCGGCGAACCGATCGCTTACGACTCGTTCCCGCTCGACGGGATCAAAAGGCGGTATGCATCGAAGGACGAGCTCGTGAAGGCGATACGGGCCGAGGAGCTGAAGCGCGAAGCATACCTGCTGATGGAGACGATCAAAGCCATGGTCAACGACGAGGTCGTGATCAGGAACGGCAGGCTCTACGATGGGAAGGGCAAGCCACTGACAGAACATCCGAACCTCGCTGAGAGGATTGACCTCTCCCTGGTGAGCGCCAACCACAAGCCATCCTGAGCATTCGTTGCCTGGACAGCGCATACCTGAATCAAATGGTCAACGGCCTTGTATCAAGGCACGACGACCGCCCTCCCGACGATCTTGCCCTGGTTCATCATGGTCTTCCATATGAACCCATGCGAGGGGCCTCGCGGTATCTCCGTACTACCCCAATCTAGGGTAGCCTGGCCATCGCTAAACTGTACGAGCCCTCGACGACCCTCAGTGGGCACCTGACGCACCCGACCTCGAGCTCGAACAGCGCGGCGAACTCTCTCGCCTCCTTCTCGAACTCCTCCGCGTCCCCCAACCCCGTCTCCAGTTTCGTGACCCGCGAGTAGCCCATGCACTTGAACACCATCTTCGCCTCGTCGATCTCATTCTCGTCCCTCAGCAGCTGGGTCTCGTGCATGAAATAGCGCCACTTCTCGGCCCACCTGGCGTTAAGGGGATACTCGCCATGCTCGCTCCTCAGATATGCGAGATACTCCTCCGTCCCGCCGAGCTCGGCCCCGACGCAATCGTCCACGATCAGGTTCTTCTCGTCGCGCAGTATCGTGACCGGGACGC
>JAJRAL010000207.1 GCA_028679935.1 Methanomassiliicoccales archaeon
CGGAGGCTGCGATGTTGAAGATGTTCGCCTTCCTTTTCGTTTCGCTCATCGTCACTGCACTCTCCCCCGCCGCCACGCTCACGGTAGACCTGAACGGCGGCTCGGACTACGCCGACATCCAGGCGGCGATCGACGCTGCCGCGGACGGCGATACGGTGCTCGTGAAGCCGGGCGAGTACGTGATCACGGAGCCGATCAACTTCAATCGGCTGCATAACCCGGATGATCCGGCGAGCCCGCCGGTGAAGAACATCGTCGTGAAGTCCGAAGGCGGGGCGGAGGTGACGACGATCAGGATGGCGGAGACGCCGACGGACCCCAACCGGGCGAGCGTGGTGGTATTCGAGAACGGGGAGGGAGCGAAGTCGAAGCTTGAGGACCTGAGGTTGACGAGAGGAAAAGGGACCGGGCCCTTTTCATGGGAATCGGACGGCGGCGGCATCTACTGCTCTAACTCCTCCCCGACCTACATTCCGCACATCTCGCTGGTTGCTTTGCGATGACGTAAGTCGAAGTAATATCATCGTTTATTACTACCGAGCGATTCGATGACTCGAATCGTTTCATGCTCCCAAGCGCGCAAATGCTTCAGAATCGCTCGATGATTCGCGATCGACACTCGAATCATCTGGGCCTGCTCCTCGGTAACGACGCGGTGGAGCAGGGCCCCCTTGTGACGACGGGTCCATTCATAATACGGTCCATGGCGCTCCGCCGGATCCTGGGCACAGCGGCAACTCGGCTTGCCGCAGACCTTCCTCCGCTGAAGTAGCGTACCAGAGCAAGCGAACTCGACCTTCGACATGGCCTGGCGTATGGCAGAGACGCGAGCAAGCGCCTCGTTGCGGACCTGTTGAAAAGATTTTTTGGTCATGGGGCTTGACACCTGTCCTATCTGGCGATCATAATATCGCCAGATATCGGGTAGCGCAACCGGGAATTGGAGAAAATCGGTGCCAAGGCCAGATCAGTTCGAACTCCGGACCGAGCGGCTGGGGCCGCTCCCGATCGTCAACCACTTCATGGAGCGTTTGGGGCTGGAGGACATCTTCCGCCGGTTCGTCCCTACAGATGACCTTCGTTATCTCCTCGGGCACGAAAAGGCGCTGGGCGTTCTCCTGCGGTCGATCATCGTCGAGCGGGAGCCGATCTATCGCCAGCAGGAGACGGTCTACACCTTCGCGCCGGAGTGCTTTGGCCTGGTGCCAGGCGAGGTCGCAGCGATCGGCGACGACAGGATCGGGCGTGCCTTGGATCACCTCTTCGACGCCGACCGCGGTGCCTTGCTCACTGAGATCGTCATTGCGATGGTCCGTGAATTCGCGGTGACCTTCGATGAAGTGCACAACGACTCGACGACGATTCGCTTTTGCGGTCAGTACCGCGCAGCGCGGGGGCGGTCGATTCGCGGCAAGCGCGGGCCGTGGATCACCTATGGAAACTCGAAGGACCACCGACCGGATCTCAAGCAGCTTCTCTTTGTGCTCACCTCGAGCGCCGACGGCGGAGTGCCGGTCCAGTTCCGCTGCGGTGATGGAAACACGAACGATGCCAAGACGCATATCGAAACGTGGGAGGCGCTGAGAAAGATCGCCGGCATGGTCGCGTTTCTCTACGTCGCGGACTGCAAGCTGTGCACCCGCGAGAACATGGATTACATCGCCGAGCGAGGCGGACGTTTCGTCACGGTGATTCCTCGAAATCGGCTCGAGGATTCCGAATTTCGCGACTGGATCCAGACCAACCAGCCCGCCTGGGAGCTTGTCTGGGATCGACCGAATCCGCGAAGGAAGTACGGCCCTCGGAATCGATGGTGGGTCTTCCGGTACCCGATCCCATCTCGCGAGGGCTGGCCGGTGACCTGGGTGTATAGTTCCCTTCTGGCTTTGCGCCAGGAACAGACGCGTCGCGAACACATTGCCAAGGCCGTCGAGGAGTTGACGGATCTCAATGCTAAACTTCGGAATCCGCGGACCCGGCTGCGAAAACCTTCCGAGATCGAACGTCGCATCGAGGAGATCCTCCAAGCTGCCGGGGTGTCGGCATACCTCCGCGTACAGAGACGGATTGAAGAGGAGCACACCTTCCGACAGAAGACATCGGGGCGGCCGGGGCCGAACACCGAATACCGCCGACAGACGAAGCATCGTTACCAGGTCTCCTGGCAAATCGATGAGTCCGGCATCTCCTACGATCGCAAGAGCGATGGCATGTATCCCCTGTTAACGAACGATCGCTCCCTCACCCCTCGGCAGGTCCTTGAGGCGCACAAGGGACAGCCGAAAATCGAGAAACGCTTCGAGCAGACGAAGACGGTCCATGAGATCGCACCGGTCTTCCTCAAGAACGAAGGCCGCGTCGAGGCTCTGTTCTTCCTGTATTTCGTCGGCCTTCTCGTTCAAGCCCTCGTGGAACGTGAGCTACGACTAGCGATGGCTCGCGAGGGAATTGAAGAGCTGCCCCTCTACCCGGAGGAACGCCGGTGCCGCCGACCGACGACCGAGCAGGTGTTCAAGTTATTCTCCCTTGCAGAACGGCACCTGCTATACCGGGAACAGCAGTGCGTCCAGGTTTTCAATATCCGACTCACCGATCTCCAGCGGCAACTTCTCCGCCTGCTCGGCGTCCCGGAGCGGGCCTTCGCGTCGCCACGATGAGCGTTCAGGAAATCCTTCCCGAAGCCTGCTCGAAACTTGCGGAATGTAGGTCGAGAGGGCGAGATGGCCGGCTATCTGCTCGTCCCCAATGAGAAGGTTCCAGAGACGTACCATGCCG
>JAJRAL010000214.1 GCA_028679935.1 Methanomassiliicoccales archaeon
CACCGAGGAGGCGCACAACTATTGTCCACAGCAGGGCCTCGCCGCCTCGTCCAAGATCTTCCGGACGATCGCGTCGGAGGGGCGCAAGTTCGGGCTCGGCCTCACGATAATCTCGCAGCGCGCCGCCAAGATTGACAAGAACGTACTGTCGCAGTGCAACACCCAGATGATCCTCAAGGTCACGAACCCGAACGACATAAAGGCGATCGCCGCCTCTCTCGAGGGCCTCTCGACCGGAATGGAGGACGAGATCCAGCGGCTGCCAATCGGCGTCGCGTTGATCATGGGGGGCAATATCCAGATGCCCCTCTTCGTCGAGGTGCGGCCAAGGGAATCAAAGCACGGCGGCGAGAGCGTGGAGATCGTGCCCTCGAGGAGGGTCTGATTTGCAGGACCGGCTCACCGAGGACAAGATCGCGAAGTACCTAGACATCACGAAGCTGGCTCTAGACAAGCTCAAGATATCGCCACCGCCACGCTCGTTCAACCGCAAGCTCGCCGAAAGCTTCCTCGAGATGGCGAGAGCGTACTACTCTGACGCGCAGCACTTCCGTGACGACGGCGACTACGTGAACGCCTTCGCCTGCGTGAACTACGCCCATGGATGGCTCGACGCCGGGGCGAGGATAGGGCTCTTCGACGTCGGCGAGGACGATAGGCTTTTCACGCTCTACGAGTGAGCCGTCCACATGCGGATAGCATCCTGGTTCTGTCTAGTGCCAGCGCCAGGTCGTTCTCCAGATGACCGACGATATTCCGCCGACGATGATCAGCGAGACGATCAGGATGGCGAAGTTCTGGTAGACGTTGTACCCGCCGGCGTAGAAGAACAGCCAGATCACGAGGAACGCCAACCACACCAGCCAGAGCAGCATCGGAAGGATGCTCCGCCTGCGCCAGTGCCGCATCTCCTGCCGCCATGGCATCCCGCCGGTGGCCTCCGCCTGGTCGGCCATCCTCATTCCGAACGAGGCCCACATCGCCGCCAGGCAACCGATTACGATGATGATTGAGACGAGGATTATCGCCAGGTTCTGGTAGACGTCCCAGCTCGCGGCGTAGAAGAACAGCCAAATGATTAGGAACGCGAGCCAGCCGAATCCGAGAAGGATGCTGGCTGAGACCCTCCATGCGAATCCCGGCATGCGCATTGGGATCGGCATCTGCCCCTCTGTTCCCATGAGGGCTAGAAAAGTGGTGCCGGTATTTAACGAGTGACCCAGGCTACTTTCCGCCCGGGATAATCCTGGGGCCGAGGAGGTCCACTCTGGTGCGGTGCACTCGTCCGAATCTCTCTAGGACCTCGGCGATCTCGTTCCTCCCGCTGAGGGCGAAGACCGAGGTTCCTAGCATGACCATCGAGGCCTGTCCCCCCGCCGCCTCGACCGCGGAGACCGCCGCCTCAACCTTCGGGGCAGCGAACCCCGTTCGCTTCATGAACTCCCGTGAGAGGCGCATGAGGCTGTCGAGGTCCGGGGATACGGCGAGGTGCTCTACACATTCCGAGCCGACAGCATTCACCTTCCTCTTTACTGCTGAATTAGAGATCAGGCTCGCAGTCGACATCGGCTTGCCCACGACGCAGAGCGTGACCTCCGGATCATCGTCGATCCTGTCGACCACGCCGTACGGGGAGACACCTTCATTCCGTCTGAACGTGACCCCGCCTCTCGAAAGCGCTGCCACGTCCCCCAGTCCGGTCCGATTCTTCAGCTCCGCAAGGTGGGCGGACCTGAGGGCATCGTCCCTGTCGAGCCCGAGCACCACCGAGGCCGCGTGTGCCGCTGCGACCGCCCCGGCAGCGCTCATCCCGAATCCCTGGCCGATCGGAAGTTCATTCTCGATCATGACCTCGAAGTCCATCCTGTCCGAACCGCGAAGCCCCCTGATCGCATCCACCGTCACCGGCGCCGGCCTCTTATGTCCGTCCATTGCGACCTCGATCGAGCCGCGGCCTGGCGTTCCGACAAGTGAGCATCTGGCGCCAAGGCCGACGCACATCCCCGCCCCTCTCGACCCGCTGTGCAGCGGGTCACTGTGCTCCATTATCTGGAAGAAACCCGTGATATGACCCGGGCAGAAGGACCGGACCCTCATCCGATTACCTAGCCCTTGAGGCCGACTATCTCGTCGACCAGCGCGTTCGCGAGTTCCGCCTTCGTTCCGGCGACCTTGCGCTTCCTCTTCGCGCCCACGATGAACGCCTTCGTCCCTCCGGCGGTGACGTCCTTCAGGTCGTTCGCGACGATGAGATCAAGCATGGCCTCCTTGAGGCGCTTCGACGCCTTGGACAGCAGGACCGCTTCCGTCACGCCAGACTCCGCCTTGAAGCCGACGAGGACTCTGGACCGATCCCTGAGCATATCCAGGACCTTCGGGAGTGCGCAGAGCCTGAGCACGACGTCCTTCGATTCCGATGGAAGCTTGCCCTCCGCCTGCTTCGGCGCGAAGTCCGAGAGGGCCGCTGGGACGATGACGATGTCGCCTTTCAGTCCGTCCGCCAGATCGAGCACGCCTGCGATTGTTGAGAACCGCTTGGTTTCGATGAAGGAGGGCATATGGATATTCGCCCTGCCCATCCAGAGCTCGACGTTCGCACCGCGCTCGTAGGCCGCCGTGGCGATCTCGACCGCGGTCTCTCCGCTCCCTTTGTTCGTGATGACGCGCATCTCGTCGATCGGCTCCTCTGATGATCCACCGATCACCAGGACCATCCGACCTGAGAGGTCATTCTTCCCCAGCCGTCTGATGACCGCCTCGACGATCTCCTCGATGTTCGCCACCTTCGCCTTCCCTTCCTCGATTCGCGGCCCGATGAGTCCGATGCCCATTTCCTTCAGCGTCTCGACGTTTTTCTGGACGGCGGGATTCTGGTACATCGCGCGGTGCATCGCCGGGGCGATCAGGATGGGGACGCCGGAGCCGAGCGCGGTCGTCGCCATGGTAGTGACCGTAGTGTCGTCGATGCCGCAGGCGATCTTGGAAATGGTGTTCGCCGTCGAGGGTGCGATCAGGAGGAGGTCCGCCCTTCCGGGCAAGTTCCCCAGCAATGAAACGTGCTGCACCCTCCAATCGATGACCTCGACGACCTCGTTGCCCGTCGCGAAGGCCATCGCCCAGGGCGTCACGATATCCTGCGCGGAATCGCTCAGCACCGCGTGGACGTCGGCCCCATGGCGGATAAGCTCCCGGGCCAGCTCGAAGCATTCGACGGCCGCGATGCTCCCGGTGATGCCGAGAACTATCTTGCGTCCCAGGAGCTTGTGGCTCTTCGTGCCTCTAAGGCCGTCGGTGGGGTGCATGAGGCGCAATCCCTCGCGCTTCCTTTATAACTTGTTGCGGATCGCCCGGAGCGCCTGCCTGACGACCTCGCCCTCTGGCTTGGAAGCGTCCAGGGTGAAGAACGACGGGTCCTCCATCGCCAGGCTGCGGTAGATCAGATCGACGTCGTGCAGGTAGTCGAGGTCCTCGAACTTCGTCTTGGAGCTTCTCGATGCCAGGCGCTCTACCGCCACGGTGACCTTGATGGTAAGGAGCAGCGTCAGGTCTGGCTGCACGATTATCGGCCGGTTGACCTCCTTGAGCCACGCCAACGCCGCCTTCGTTCCGCCCATCTGATGCTTGAGCAATGCGCCCTGATAGGCCAGGGTTGAGGAGAAGTAGCGGTCGGAGAGAACGATCATGCCCTGCTCGAGCCAGGCCTTGATCTGCTGACCGTGCTGCGCCCGGTCGGCCACGAACAGCAATGCCTCGGCGAACTCGTCGGTTCCCTCGAAGTTCGCTCGTCTGACGCATTCGCCGAGCCAGGAGTCGGTCGGCTCCGACGTCAGCACGACCCTTCCGGGCATCTCGCGCGAAAGCGCGTCGAAGACACCGTGCGCCACGGTGCTCTTGCCCGAGCCGTCTATGCCCTCGAAGACGACGAAAAGGCCGCGGATGGAACCCGCGGCGGTCTCGGCGGTCGCTACTGGCTCCTCCTCTTCCTCAGCCATGGCGCTCATGAGAGGCACTATATCGTTGCGGCAGAAAAACCCGTCGGCCGGCCCGGTCGCGCCAAGGTCGGCGGCGTGCTCGCACGAGCCACGGATTCTTTAAGCTGGAGGAGGTGCCTGCGGGTTGGCAACCGCACGGAGTGACGCGTTTTGGCGGACAAACAGGTTCAGGTTCAGACCCTAGTCCTCACCGGAGAGCAGGTGAAGCGACTGCTTGAGATGGGCGACGTGCTCGTGGCGGTCGAGGAAGCGTTCCGGTACAAGGGCCTTGGCCGGGTCCAGATGCCGCCGAAGAGCTACCTTTTCTTCCCCGAGCAGGACGGGGACCTACGTACAATGCCATCGTATGTGCTAGACGCCGGCGTGGCCGCGGTCAAGATCGTCAACGTCCATCCGCAGAACGGGAAGTACGGGCTGAGGACGGTAATGGCGACGCTCCTCCTCATCGACCCGAGGACCGGGGAGCCGATGGCGTTCATGGACGCGACGCACATCACCGCCATGCGCACCGGGGCCGCCGGTGCGATCGCCTCGAAGTACCTCGCTAGGAAAGAGCCGATGGTCGTAGGGCTGATAGGCGCCGGGAGCCAGGCGAGAACCCAGGCACTCGGCCTGACGACGATGTACGAAGCGCTCGACGAGCTCCGGGTCTTCGACATGTACAAGGACAAGGCGAAGGCTCTCGTCCGCGAGTTGAAGAAGGAGTACAGCTGGCAGATCGGGACAATCAAGTTGACGGAGACGGCGGAGGAGTGCGTCCGCGGCGCCGACATCGTGACGACCGTGACTCCGTCCCGAACCCCGATTGTGAAGGACGAGTGGGCGTCCCCAGGCATGCACTTCAACTGCATCGGGGCCGATGCTCCGGGCAAGCAGGAGATGGATTCAAGGATCCTCAAGCGCGCCTATCTGGTCATCGATGATTGGGAGCAGGCGTCGCACTCGGGCGAGATCAACGTGCCGCTAAGCAAGGGCGAGCTCGTCAGGGAGGACGTCGACGCGGAGATCGGGGACATCGCGGCGGGTGCGAAGCCTGGTAGGACCTCCGACGATCAGATCACGGTCTTCTGCTCCACCGGCTTGGCCTTGCAGGATTGCCTGACGGCGAAGCTCGTCTACGAGGCGGCGAACCGCGAGGGAGTGGGTAGGCACATCAAGATCATCAGCTGAGCTCACCTTTCCGAGCCGAGCGAGCCGCTGGGAGCCGGTCCGAAGTCTTTATCCTCGGGGCGGTGATGTTCGTCGAAGATGGACATCATCAGCTGGGCCATTCAGGTATTGAAGGACTTCATCGCCGCCGGCGGGCTCGCCGGCATCTTCTTCCTGATGACGCTAGAGAGCATGTGCCTCCCCGTGCCCAGCGAGATCGTTCTGACCTTCGGCGGCTGGCTTGCGTTCGATGGCCGCCTCGATTTCCTTGGGGTGGTCCTGGCCGGCACCTTCGGCTGCCTTGCGGGGTCGCTCATCGCCTACTACGTCGGCTACAAGGGCGGGCGCGCCCTCGTGCACCGCTACGGCCATGCCTTGCACGTGAGCGAGGACAGCATCCACGGGGCCGAGGAATGGTTCTTGAAGCATGGCGATTTGGCGATTTTCGGCTCTCGCCTGCTCCCGGTCGTCCGCACGTTCATCTCGCTGCCGGCGGGTCTGGCGAAGATGAACGTGACCCGTTTCTCGATCCTGAC